>CAKQPF010000023.1 GCA_934256705.1 uncultured Prevotella sp. | reverse complement strand
AGAGTTTAGCGCCATATTTCAAGGGGTTGTTGCCACGCTACAGCTGCTTCTGAGGGTGTGGGAAACTTTAGTTAAAATCTAGCCTACGTGCTCTTTCACGCATGCTCAAAATCTATCACTTTAATTATGCGCGGATGCGACGGATCTTCTCTTTCGCGGATTTTCATGTTGTTTCCGATTACGTGCGCTAAGGCCCATGGAATTACATTGATGTTTATTTCTCATGGATTCTGATTTCTCTTGGACTTATTTCGTATTTTACTGTATTGATAGCCATACAGTGAGCACTTCAATCCCAAGTTGGAATCTATGGTCGTAGCCGGGAAATCATCAAATTGGCTCCATGATGAAAAATATTCCTCCAAAAGGAGTGAGTTTCTCGGGTTTTATTTGTACTTTTGCCATGTCATTCAGAGTTTTATCTGTTTGCTTTGCAACACTAAGACATGTGAAATTCCTGATATGGCAAATTGTTGGGCAACTTTTTGTTGTCTCGATACTTGTGAAATCGTTTAATTATAATGATGCGGAAATATGGTGAAAAAGTTATTATTATTAATGTTGTTTGCTATAAATACAATCAACATTTTGGCTCAGGTGACAACATATCCGACAGTAAATAGCACTAATGTTTCTAGTGCCACTATCGGTGCAGTAAAACTTTCCCCTGAAGATACGAGAATATTTCTTGCTTTCTCGATTGGATCTTTTGATTGGGTTAAAGTTAGCGCAAAGACCGTAATTCAATACACTGATCCTAACAAAGGCACTTTGGTTTCGTTACCTATTCAAGGGCTTGAGAATACAAATGGAGGCTCTCTTGATTTAGGTGCAAAGTACACCTATTTGCCTAAAAATATACTTATTCTTAGATTTCCTCCACTCCCTCGTAATGTTTCAAGAATAAATTTAATAGAAGATGGAGGTTGGAAGTGGTATGGTGTGAATTTTACCCCAAGGTCAGATGTCGTTGTAAAACGTTTGGCGACATCAGAATCTGAAATCAATAAGTTGATTGCATCATCAAAGAACTCAAATGCTGGTATTTACGAGCAGTTAAGTGTGTCAAAATTTACACCATACGTTTATAGACTCGCATTTGTGGAGAACAAGTCAGGTACGTGCTTGTTATATGTCAGTAGTGCAAAAAGTGTCGGAGATTGGAAATGTGGGGAAGTTAAAGCAGTATTGCGTCCAACTGTATCAAATAGCATATATAAAGCAGATTGGTACATGGTTAATAAACAAACAGAATCTGCGGTAATTACTTTTGATGGTGCTACAATGAAAATTATCATAGGTAATGATGCTCACGAAGATGTGTATGTAAGAATGTCTAACGGTATAGGCGAAAATAGTCAAAATACTAATATTTATTCTGAAAAATGGTCTGGTACAGGTTTCGCACTGAAAAATGGGTATGTTTTGACGAACCATCATGTGATTGATGAAGCCAACACAATAGACATATATGGTGTTGCAGGGGATTTTACTCGATCATACAAGGCAAAAGTTATAGGTTCAGATAAAGTAAATGACCTTGCCTTGTTAAAAATATCTGATTCTGATTTTAAGGGGTTCGGCAATATCCCTTATTCTTTCAAATATAAGTTGTCTGATGTTGGTGAAGACATTTACGTTTTGGGGTATCCATTAACAGCGACAATGGGAGAGGAGATTAAACTTACAAATGGCATAATAAGTGCCAAAACAGGATTTGATGGAGACGTTTCGCAATATCAAATTTCGGCACCTGTACAACCAGGAAATAGTGGAGGTCCATTATTAGATTATGACGGAAATGTTATAGGTGTAATATGCGCAAAGCATAGAGGCGCAGAAAACGTGACCTATGCAATAAAAACATCGCAAGTAAGGAACTTGATTGAGAGCGTTTCTGATTTATCAATTATGAATACAACAAATCAAATAACAGGTAAAGCATTAAAGAATCAGGTTAAACTTGTCAATAAGTTTGTGTACATAATAAGATGTTCAAAATAAGATTGGTATTTAAAGCAAGTGGGTACACCTCTTCCCATATCGAACAGAGAAGTTAAGCACTCTGATACCGATGATACTACAACTTGTGGGAAAGTAGGGAATCGCCAATCTGAAATGTAGAGTCTAAAATAATCATGTCATAGCCCAAAATAGCTCTGGGGTATCACTGTGGCATTAATACATCTATTATTATGGTTAAATTAAAGCCATTTTTCAAGTTAAAATAGACTGGGCAAAAGATTGCCCAGTCTATTGGCAGATTGGTTGATGGTAACCCAATCGCAGTAAGTACTATTTCTATTTTGTTAACCATGCTAGGCTTATTATAGCCGTGGTTTGCAGTTCCGAGTATTGGTTTAGATTTTCATCTTATGTATAGAGCTAAATTGAAAAAGAAAAAGAGTTGAACGAACTAACCCCAAAAACAAAAGCATCTTTCCCAACCTCAGAAGAGGTTGGGTTCTTTTTATTATCTATTGTTGCTGTACAGAATGCTTTGGATTGTAGATTTCGCTTCTTAGAGATGTTTTTTAATAATTTCAACGCAGATGGATAAGATAAGTTACATATGCTCATTTTTGCTTGTCATTATATTTGTGTCATGTCAAAAAGAAGAGACGAGCTATTATATATCGGATTTAAGAGTCCAGCGAATTGAAATTGAAGATTCGCTATCCAATGATACGTTATATTATCTGTTGGACTTTTCCATGGGCTATAATTCTGAGTGGAAGGTAATTCGACCATGGATGTTGAATAGGAAACCTGAGGAAAAAGTACTAAGTGTGACCATTGAAGATTCTTTACATGCAAATATTACGGAACATGCCAAGATTTTTGATGGACATTACGGTGCACATGATTATTATCAAATTATACCAACTTCTATTGGTGAGGTTAATGATAGTGATATAATATGCTGTCGCAGATTTGATAAATGGCAAACCCTAATTGAACATTTGAATCGCATACCACATCCCTATGATGGTCACTATTACAGTATGCTTTCTGTAAATAGCTGCATGCCTTTACCTGCATATTTTACTCTTAAACTTGAAACGCGCGAAATATGCGTCAAAGTGAACAATACGCCTGTTCGATATAAAGTGTACAACAGATAAACTTTAGAAATAACTGTGACTGTAGGCACTACCCCATGCAGACAGCCACAGTTACTTTATTCATACTTATAAGGACATCTCATGGACTATCCGTCTTCCAGACCGACTGAGGCACCAAACATCAATTCAACCAAAAACATCTTTATCCGTTTTTCCTTTGTTCTTATCTAATGATATTTTATTATCAGGCACCAAGACAACAATGGAAAAATGCAGGTTTTCCTCCTACAGATTTGATGTAAGTTCCACGTCCACGGAAAGTGCAACACGGGTTAGTGTAATTGTTCCGCTATGATTATTTTTTTATCACTTAGTGAAAAAAAGAGGGCAGTTTCTTTGTTATCTGCTTACTTAATCGTACCTTTGCAACATCGATCTGAATCTAAACGCTTCCTGGCTTTTGTCTTATTATATACATCATGCTACGGTATGACATCATGACAGACACTTGCCCCTCGGTCTATAGCATATAAACTTCAAGAATATAAGTAAAAACCACACCTGCATATGAAAAAGAATCTATTGTCAATAATCGCACTCCTGATGTGTGCGTGCTCTGCAATGGCACAGGATTTTGCCATCGGTGCCGATATAGGATGGAACACCGAGATGGAGAGCAAAGGCATGAAATGGTACAACTGGGCTGGAGAAGAGCGCACGGAATGCACTGCTCTGATGAAGGAACTGGGCATGAATGCGGTGAGAATCCGTGTCTGGGTCAATCCGGAGAAGCACGGCAACTGGTGCTCAAAGGAAGACGTGCTGGAGAAGGCAAAGCGTGCCAAGGCGCTCGGAATGGACGTGATGATAGATTTCCACTACAGTGACTGGTGGGCAGACCCTGCCAAGCAGAATATCCCTGCAGCATGGGAGAAATTATCCTTCAAGAAGATGCAGAAGGCATTGGCTGACCATACCGTCGAGGTGCTTACCCTTCTCAAGAACAATGGCATAACACCAAAGTGGGTACAGGTGGGCAATGAGACCACCAATGGACTGCTCTGGTCCGTGGAGATGGATCCGCAGACCGGTTGGGAGAAGAAGGATGCAGAAGGAAAGACCATCATCACCAAGGCTATGGGACATCTGGAAAGGAATCCTAAGCAGTACGGAGCCTTCATCGGAGCGGGATATGATGCCGTGAAGTCCGTTTTTCCGAATGCCATCGTGATAGTGCATCTCGACAATGGCTTTGACAATGACCTCTATAACCGCAACCTTGACATCGTGAAGGAGAACGGCGGTAAATGGGATATGATAGGAATGTCGCTCTATCCATTCTGGGCTAAGGAGTCTGGACAGGAAGACAATGCTGCGATGACCATCAATGACTGCGTGAAGAATATCCGCAAGGTGACAAAGAAATATGGTTGCGATGTGATGATTGTGGAGACTGGCTATGAGGTGGATCCGCAGAATCCGTGGAAGATGCAGCAGGGTAGGGGTGATTACGCTTCGCTGATACGCAGAATGAAGGAAGACACCGGTGGCAGATGCAAAGGAGTGTTCTATTGGGAACCGGAGTGCCGTCCGTCCCAATACAAGCTCGGAGCATTTGATGAGCAGGGCCATCCTACAGATATCCTTCGTGCTCTTGTGGGAATAGAGAATGGAAAACTCAATATCGGGAACTATGACCGCAGGGTGGTAAAGATAAAGACTAACCTCGGAGACATCTATGTGGAACTCTATAATGAGACTCCTGGCCATCGTGACAACTTCCTCCATCTGGCTAAGAGCGGTGCTCTCGAAGGCACTTTGTTCCACCGCGTGATAGAGGACTTCATGATACAGGGCGGCGATCCTGACTCAAAGGATGCCCCTAAGACAATGGAAGAGAATCCGGCTCCGCTTCTCGGTGAGGGAACGGTGAAGTCAGCTGAAGGCAATGACACCATTCCGGCAGAGATACTCTATCCACGTTTCTTCCATAAGCGTGGCGTTCTTGCGGCTGCACGCGAGGGAGATGCTGAGAATCCTACGAAGGCAAGCTCCAGTTCACAGTTTTATATCACTTGGGGAAAATACCCTGGCAAAGAGGGCAAGAACCCTTACAAGCCGTTGCTGGACTATTACAAGGAGTATGGCAATGCCGGAACGCCTTGGCTTGACGGTGGATATACGGTCTTTGGAGAAGTGATTTCCGGACTGGAAGTGGTGGATAAGATACAGAAATCACGCACTGACTCGAACGACAGACCTCTTCGTGATGCCATAATCGAAAGGATGGAAGTCATCCATTGATATTTCATCGAGAAAAAGTGAATCGTGGTCTGGTCGCTTGTTGTTTAGTGGTTTTGCGGAAAGTAACCACCAAACGACAAGACAACAAAACCACCAGACCACCAAACAACAAGACAACACCCATGCAAAAAGTCCTACTGATTGTCCTGCTGACCATGTGCTTTGTCGGCATACAGGCACAGCAAAAGCATGATTGGGAGGATTATTTCTATGATATATATGGTCTGGACGACTACGATGAGGCGCAGATGGCGGAGGATTACGACCGCCTTTGCGAGCTCGAAACGGCACCATTGAACATCAATGACGCCACTCTCGACCAGATGATGGATATTCCCGGACTGACCCTTGACCAGGCAGAGCAGATTTTCATCTATCGTGACAGGTATGGAGGTTTCCTCACCATCGAGGAATTGTCCATGATACCAAGCATCGATGCAAGGCAGAGAGTATTCCTTTCACATTTCTTTCAGGCAAGACCTGTGGAAAATGGGGAATGGTATGCCAAGGAAAATCTGACGAGAATACTCCGTTCCGGCCACGGAGAAGTGCTGGCAACAGCGGGAATACCATTCTATAGCCGTGCTGGAGACCGTAAAGGCTATCTCGGAGAGAAATACAAATACGGAGTGAAACTGACGGGACAGTTCTCTGGCCACATCAAGTATGGACTGGTAGGAGCGCAGGATGCCGGTGAGCCTCTGTTCAAGGATGGCAACAGATACGGCATGGACTATTACTCATTCTTCCTCAATATCAACGGACTTGGAAGGATAAAGAGCCTCGTTCTCGGTCGTTACAGAGTGAAGATGGGACTCGGATTGGTGCAGAATGGCAATTTCTCATTCGGCAAACAGATAATGCTTGCCTCCATGAGCCGCCCCACTACACGCATTGCAGGGCATTCCACACGCTCGGATGCCAACTATATGCAGGGTATTGCCTCTACCTTCGACATCGGCAGAAAGGGCAGCAGGCACAAATGGGAATTGAGCGCATTCTATTCCTACCGGTATATCGACGCAACATTGAATGACAGCGGGCAAGTGACGACGATAGTAAAGTCGGGCTATCACCGCACTGTCAACGAGATGCGGAAGAAATACAACACGGCAGAGGTGAACAGCGGTGCGCACATATCCTACGATTACGGCAGTTGGCACGCTGGAATCACAGGCAAATATGATTGGTTCAACCGTGACCTTTCGCCCAGGACATCGACTCCCTTCCGCCGATATTCCCCTCGTGGCAATGCTTTCTGGAATGTAAGTGTGGATTACGGCTACATTTCTTCAGCCTTCACGCTTTCCGGCGAGACCGCTACGGGCGACTGCGGGTCCATAGCTACGCTCAATGTCATTCAGGCAAAAGTCTGCAATGACCTGACATTGACCGGTGTGCAGAGGTTTTATTCCTACCGATACTATGCCCTTCATGCCAATGCTTTCAGCGATGGCGGTGCGGTGCAGAATGAGAGCGGGATGTATCTCGGAGCGCAATGGCAGGCAGGTCGCCGCCTTATGATAGACGCATATACAGACCTTGCCTATCACCCTTGGGCGAAATATCAGGCAAGTGCTTCGTCTTATTCATGGGACAACAGCCTCTCCGGCACCTTCACCATGAAGCAATGGACGATTCTTGCCCGCTACAGGTTGAGGATGAGGCAAAGGGACAATGAGGCAGGAACAGCCCTCTATGATAGATATGAGCACCGTTTCCGGATAGCGTTGGACCGTTCTGACGACGTGAAAACGCTCCGTACGCAGGTGGATTTCAGCAATACTGCATTGGAAAACCATAGTTCATTCGGCTGGATGCTAAGCCAGATGGGCACGATTAACCACTCGAACGGCAGCCAATTCTCGGCTATGCTGGCGTATTTCCACACCAAAGACTATGACTCCCGACTCTATGCACGTGAGAAAAGTCTGCCGGGGGCGTTCTCCATGCCGTCATTCTTCGGTGAAGGAATGCGCTTTTCAGTTCTCTGCAAGGCAAGATTGTCCGACCGCCTCCAGCTCTCTGGCAAGTTGGGCTTCACCAAATATTTCGACCGCGACGTCATTTCCTCCGCTCTGAGGCAGATAGATTCCTCCTGTCAGACAGATCTGGATGTCTCTGCAAAGTGGAAATTCTGAGAAATTAAGAATGAAGAATGCGAGTCAGACATTCAATGATGATTTCAAATAATGAGCCACCCTATAATCTAATAGTAAAAGAAGAATGCAAGTGTAATCTAAATGCGGAATGCAGAATGTATGAAGAAGATGCGAAAATGATTGTTTTGTTTGAGCGAATCGTTTGAGTGTGAATACTATAATGTATTCTTCATTCTACATTCTTCATTCTTCATTAAATAAAACCTATATGAAAAAAACAAATTTACTTTTCTTGTTGACCCTCCTTCTGTCAGTAATGTCAGTGGAGGTGAAAGCCCAGGACAATCCTCTGTGGCTGCGTTATCCTGCTATCTCTCCTGATGGCAAGACAATAGCGTTCTCTTATCAGGGTGATATCTTCACCGTGTCGTCCGATGGAGGCGAAGCACGCCAGCTCACCAGCAACAGTGCTTACGATGCCTATCCGGTATGGAGCCCTGACGGCAAGAAGATTGCCTTCGCTTCCACCCGTAAAGGCAGTTATGATGTCTATCTGATGAATGCCAATGGCGGTTCACCGGTTCGCCTTACCACCAACAGCGGATCAGAGAAACCTATGGCTTTCCTCGACAATGACCATGTCATCTTCACCGCAAGCGTGATGCCTACGGCGCAGAGCATCATTTTCCCAGGTGATTACAATGAGGTATATACCGTCGGAGTGAATGGCGGTCGTCCTACATTGTTCTCTGCAATAGACATGAGCGACGTGAGCGTAGGACCTGACGGTGCCGTGCTTTACCATGACCATAAAGGCTATGAGGACCCGTTCCGCAAGCATCATGTCAGCCCGATAGCCCGTGACATCTGGATGATGAAGAACGGCAAATTCACCAAGATGACCGACTTCGGAGGCGAAGACCGCACTCCACGCTGGGCATCTGACGGCAAGTCATTCTTCTATACCAGTGAGGAAGACGGCACATTCAATGTCTATCGCAAAAACATAGATGGAACCGGCAAAAAACGCCTTACAGAGTTCAAGCGCAATCCTGTAAGATTCCTTACATCTTCCAAGTCTGACGACCTCTGTTTCGCTTACGATGGCGAGATATATGTGATGAAGAATGGTCAGTCTGCGCCGTCAAAGGTGAAGATCAGCATCGTTTCCGACACTGAAGGTGACCGTCTGCATCGTCAGATTGTCTCCAGCGGAGCTACGGAAATGGCTGTTTCTCCTAACGGAAAGGAAGTGGCTTTCGTGATGCACGGCGACGTATATGTGACCAATGTGGAGTATAAGACCACCCGTCAGATTACCGATACACCTGAGCAGGAGCGCAATGTGCAGTTCTCTCCTGACGGCAAAGCCCTCGTATATGCAGCTGAGAGAGGCGGACTCTGGCAGATTTATCAGACCAAGATACGCAATAAGGCAGAGAGCCAGTTCGCTTATGCCACCGAACTTGATGAGGAACGTCTCATCCAGACCGACCGCACTTCCCAGCAGCCTAAGTACAGTCCTGACGGAAAGAAGGTGGCTTATCTCGAAGACCGCGGCACTATCCGCACCATCGACCTCAAGACCAAGGAGATAAAGACCTGTCTCGATGGCAAATATATGTATTCCTATTCAGATGGCGATGTGGATTTCGACTGGAGTCCGGACAGCAAGTGGTTCGTCTGCACATACATAGGAATCGGTGGATGGAACAATACCGACATCGCCCTTGTGTCTGCTTCAGGCAACGGAGAAATACATAATCTTACCAATAGCGGATATAGTGAGAGCAATGCCAAATGGGTACTCGGCGGAAAAGCGTTGCTATTCCAGAGTGACCGTGCCGGTTACCGCAGTCATGGTTCATGGGGAGCGGAAGACGATGCTTACCTCATGTTCTTCGATCTCGACGCTTACGAGCGTTTCAACATGACTAAGGAGGAGAAACTTGCCCTTCTCGCTGACAGCAAGAAGAAGGATGCTCCTGAGCAGAAGCCTTCTGCCGACGCAAAGAAGAAGGGCGGCAAGGGTAAAGGCAAGGGCAAGGCTGATGCCAAGAAGGATGAGCCTGCAGTGAAGCCTCTCGACCTTGACCTTGAGAATTGTCAGGATCGCATCGTTCGCCTTACCATCAATTCCAGCCACATGGGCGACATGGTGCTGAGCCAGGGCGGTGACACCTTATATTATATGGCACGTTTTGAAGGTAATGCCGACCTCTGGATGCACGATATGCGTTCCGGTAAGACGGAAATCGTGATGAAGGGCGTGGGCAGTGGAGTGATGCAGCCATCCAAGGACGGCAAGAGCATCTACATCCTCGCTGGCAGTGGCATGAAGAAATTCGAGATGGGCAGCCGCCAGATGAAGCCAATCGACTTTGAGGCACGCTTCAATTACCGTCCTTACGACGAGCGTCAGTATATGTTTGACCATATATGGCGTCAGGTGAAGGACAAGTTCTATGTCAAGGACCTTCACGGAGTGGATTGGGAATATTACCGTGAGGCTTACGGAAAGTTCCTCCCTTATATCACGAACAATTATGATTTCGCTGACCTTCTGAGCGAGATGCTCGGTGAACTCAACGCTTCACACACTGGAGCCCGTTACCGTTCAAGAGCAATGGCTGACCTCAGAACATCATGTCTCGGTCTCTTCTTCGACCAGAGCCACAAGGGTGACGGACTGAAGGTGGAGGAAGTAATCAAGCGCGGTCCGTTTGCAGTGAAGAAAACTGGTGTCAAGCCTGGCTGCATCATCGAGAAGATTGACGGCGAGACCATCCTTGCAGGTCAGGATTACAACTATATGCTCGACGGAAAGGCGGGCAGAAAGGTGCGCGTTGCCGTATATGATCCTGCGTCAAAGAAACGCTTTGAAGTCATTGTAAAGCCTATTACCCTCGGTGCACAGAATGAATTGCTCTACAAACGTTGGGTGGACCGCAACCGTCACCTCGTGGATTCCCTCTCCGGTGGCAAGGTGGCTTACGTCCATGTCAAGGCAATGGACTCTCCAAGCTTCCGCACTGTCTATCGTGAACTCCTGAGTGACCGCAACCGCAACCGTCAGGCTGTCATCGTGGACGACCGTCATAATGGCGGTGGTTGGCTCCATGACGACCTCTGCACACTGCTTTCAGGCAAGGAATACCAGCAGTTTATGCCTCGTGGCAACTATATCGGTCGTGACCCATTCAACAAGTGGACCAAGAAGTCATGCGTATTGATGTGTGAGGACGACTACAGTAACGGTCATGGCTTCCCTAAGGTATATTCCGACCTCAAGATTGGCAAGCTCATCGGTACCGCAGTGGCTGGCACAATGACAGCAGTATGGTGGGAAACTCTCATCGACCGCGACATCGTATTCGGCATTCCGCAGGTGGGATGTATGGATATGAACGGCAAGTGGGGCGAGAACCAGACCCTCTATCCTGACATTGAAGTGCATAACACACCTGAAGACTTCCTCAATGGTCGCGACGTTCAGCTGGAGCGTGCCATCCAGGAGATGATGAAATAAGGTCTGTTGTGTAATAGACAATAGGGAATAAATAACAGGAGATTACCATTTTCAGGTAATCTCCTGTTATTTATTCCCTATTGTTGTTCTCTGAGGAAGTGGCTTAGTATTCTTCCTCGTCGAAGAGGAAGTCCTCCTTTGTAGGATAGTCAGGCCAGAGGTCTTCTATGGATTCATAGACGTCGCCTTCGTCTTCTATCTCTTCGAGGTTTTCTATCACTTCCATCGGCACGCCGGAACGGAGGGCGTAGTCGAGCAGTTCGTCCTTGGTAGCAGGCCATGGAGCGTCTTCAAGTTTTGATGCTAATTCGAGTGTCCAATACATAATTGTTATTTTTTGAAATTTTTGTTCTTTTTTTTATCGGGCGCAAAGATACGTTTTTTTTTCGTATCTGCAAGTCATTCCACGTTTTTTTTATATTATTTAGGAAAGATAATGCTAATTATGCCTTTTTGCTCGCTGACTTTTAATAGAAATTGACGATATGCGCTTCGCTGAACCGCCCCGTTTTATGGAAGGCGAAGCCCAGATAATGGAGGTCGTAGGCTATGATGTTGGGGCGCTGTAGCAGTCTTTCCCATTCCTTTTTCCCTTGTCTCCTGATGTCGGTAAAGACAATCAGCGATGACGGGGCGGCAGAAACGGAGTAGGGGAGCAACTGGCTTTTCCTGCATCCGAGATGCAATGCTTTCCGCATCAATGGAGTCAGCTGTCCGCAGACGGATATGCTTTCCGCTTGTGCGTGGTTGCTCAGGCGCAGCAGGAGCTTGGCTATTTTCCTCTCCATCCACGCTGCCGAGGGACAGGAGGCGAGCAGTTCGGCGTAGAGACTGTAGGCTTCGTGGTTGTAGATTACCTCACGCACGAAGGCATAGTCTGTGGGCGACTGCACTCCGTAGCCGGCGCAATGCCTTATCCTGCTGAGGAATATGAATGGCATGGCGATGGTGTCGAGCGCTGTCCAATGGTAGTTCGCGGGCGTTTTACTGAATGTTTCTGCCTTCATTTCTTCTTGTTTATCTTGGCTTCCAGCTCTGCAGACTTCTGTGCGGCGGTCTTCAGTTCGGGATATGTGATGCGTGTGTGGTAGTTGGTCTTCAGTCTTTCGATGATGACACGCTTTGCCACGGAGATGTCATGGAATGTGATAGGGCAGTCGAGGAAGAATCCGTCAGCCACAATTCCGTCGATGACACGGTTTACCAGTTCGGTGATGCTCTCCTCGGTGTAGTCCTTCAGCGAGCGTGATGCCGCCTCCACGGAGTCTGCCATCATGAGAATGGCCTGCTCGCGGGTGAAAGGATTGGGTCCGGGATAGGTGAAAGGAGCCTTGTCCACTTCCTCGTCTGGATGGGCGTTCTTGTATGTGATGTAGAAGTATTTTGCCATTCCGGCACCATGGTGCGTCATGATGAAGTCGATGATTTCATTAGGCAGTCCGTATTTCTCAGCCAGACGCTTGCCCTCCTTGACGTGGTTTATGATGATGCGTGCGCTCTCCTGCGGAGTCATGTGGTCGTGCGGATTGATGTCCTTCTGGTTTTCGGTGAAGAAGGAAGGATTGGATATCTTACCTATATCATGATAGAGCGCGCCCGTGCGCACGAGAAGGCTTCGCGCACCAATCTTCTGCGCTATGTCGGCTGCTATGTTGCTGACCGTGATGCTGTGCTGCATTGTTCCGGCAGACACTTCAGACAGGCGGCGCAGGAGGTCCTTGTTGATGTCTGAAAGTTCGAAGAGCGTCACGGCAGAGGTGAATCCGAAGGCTTTCTCCACGACGTACATGAGCGGATAGGATGTCAGCATCAGCACCCCGCAGAAGATGAAATGCGACACTTCGCCCGGCGAAAGATGCCAGTCTTCGCCCGGTTGCGTGAGCTTGAGAGCCTGATATACTATCAGTCCGGCGGCGCAGGTGGTGACGGATGCGGTGAACACCTGGGAACGCTTGGACAGTTCGCGGAGCGCGAAGATGGAGACGAGACCGCTGACCACCTGCACTATCACGAAGATGAACGGTTGACTGAGCGCCAGGGCTGCTATGAGCACCATCGTGATGTGGGCGATGAAGGCGGTGCGCGAGTCGAGGAAGATGCGGATGAACATCGGCAGCATGGCGAGCGGGAGGATGTAGATGTAATGCTGGCTATACTGATATGTGAGCGAGACGAGCACCGGAAAGAGCACTATGAGGAAATAGACCATGGCGAGCGAGCGCGGTTTGCGGAAGTAGTCGCCACGGAAGAGGTGCAGATAGATGGTAAAGACGGAGAGCAGCATGATGATAATCAGGGCGCGTCCTATCATGGTGGTGGAACGGCTCATCAGTGATTCGTTCTTCTCCATTTCTGCGGAATATGTGGCAAGAGCCTTCACTATGATTGGCGTAGCCACCTGTCCGCGGTCCACGATGCACTCTCCTTTCTTGAATTCCGCCTCATGCTTGGTGATGGTGGCAGTGAGATTGTCGATGTCCGCCTTGCATTGTGCTTTGTCATAGATGAGGTTTTCCTTCAGATAATTGTCGATGTTGCATTTCTGCAGCATGTTTCTGGCATAGTTCATCTGAGGGTCTTCAAAGAAACTCTCGTAGGCTTTGAGCGGCGTGTAGAACTCAGTGCAGAGTATCTTCCTTGTGGTGTTGCCGCGCTTGAAATTGATTACTGCCAGTGTGTCGCGCGTTATTTTGGCATAGTCTTCCGACGGCATGATGCCGACGTTGTATATCTCGCGCAGCTTGGCAGTGACGGAGTTGACGAATGACTTTGGCAGTCCCTCGATGCCGTTGCGGTATTTCGACTGGAACCGCTTGATGTATCTGTTGCCTATCTCGTCGTTTATCTCGTAGTAAGGCACGAAATACTGCATTGCGGAATCGACCTGTGCCTGATAGATGATGGAGTCCTTCGGCACGTCGAAGTCTATTCCGGCGGTGACAGGTTCCTTCAGCCACACGGAGTTCTCCTTCACCTCATAGTTGGGCACGGATTTCTTTGGCATCGCCAGCACGATTATTACCGTCGAAACCAATATGATAAGGAAGCGCAGCAGATACGCTTGCCATTTCTTCTGTCCTTCTGTGGAGTATCTTGTTGCCATTGTCTTTTTGCGTTTTTCTTTTTTGTAAAAACCACGGTTATGGGGCTGCACTGTTACTTCTGGGTGCGAAAATACTAAAAAATAATCGGATAAGAGAGAAAAAACGGGAAAAAGTTCGCTTAAATGGGGATAAAATGTTAATTTTGCACTGAAAATAATTAAATTAGAGGTAGTACGCTCTTTGAGTGTGCTGTAAAATCGACTAATAGATAGACATGGAAAGAAAAGTAAGAGTGCGCTTTGCGCCAAGCCCTACCGGTGCTCTTCACATCGGCGGAGTACGTACTGCATTGTATAATTATCTCTTTGCCCGTCAGCATGGCGGCGACCTCATCTTCCGTATCGAGGACACTGACTCCCATCGCTTCGTGCCAGGAGCCGAGGAATACATCATCGAATCGTTCAGATGGCTCGGCATCAAGTTTGATGAAGGCGTGAGCTTCGGTGGCGACCACGGTCCTTACCGCCAGAGCGAGCGCAGGGAGATATACAAGAAATACGTCCAGCAGCTCCTTGATGATGGCAAGGCGTACATCGCATTCGACACTCCGGAAGAGCTCGAAGCAAAGCGCAACGAGATACAGAACTTCCAATACGACGCCAAGACCCGCCTTCAGATGCGCAATTCTCTCAGCCTCAGCAAGGAAGAGGTGGACCAGCTCATCGCTGACGGCAAGCAGTATGTAGTGCGTTTCCTTATCAATCCGGGCAAGGAAGTGCTCGTCAATGACCTCATCCGCGGCGAGGTGCGCATCAAGACCGACATCCTCGACGACAAGGTGCTCTACAAGAGCGCTGACGAGCTCCCTACATACCATCTCGCCAATATCGTGGACGACCACCTCATGGAGGTATCACACGTCATCCGTGGTGAGGAATGGCTCCCGAGCGCACCTCTCCATGTGCTTCTCTATGAGGCATTCGGATGGGCTGACACCATGCCGCAGTTCGCACACCTTCCTCTCCTGCTCAAGCCGGAAGGTAAGGGAAAGCTCTCCAAGCGTGACGGTGACCGACTCGGTTTCCCTGTATTCCCATTGGAATGGCACGACCCTAAGACTGGAGAAGTAAGCTCTGGATACCGTGAGAGCGGATATTTCCCAGAGGCAGTGGTCAATTTCCTCGCACTTCTCGGATGGAATCCTGGCACCGAACAGGAGATTTTCTCTCTCGATGAACTCGTAAAGGCTTTCGATATTTCTCACTGCTCTAAGGCTGGTGCTAAGTTCGATTACAAGAAAGGACAGTGGTTCAACCATGAGTATATCCTCATGAAGAGCCCTGAAGAGATAGCTTCGCTCTTCGCTCCTATCGTGGCAAACAACGGCGTAGAGGAGTCTATGGAACGCATTACCAAGGTGGTGGCCATGATGAAGGACCGCGTCAATTTCGTAAGCGAGCTCTGGGCACTCTGCTCTTTCTTCTTCATCGCTCCGATGGAGTATGACGAGAAGACCGTCAAGAAGCGCTGGAAAGAAAATTCCGCCGCTGTGATGACCGAACTGGCTGAGGTGCTTTCCGGCATCGAAGACTTCTCTGTGGAGGGTCAGGAGCCTGTAGTCATGGCGTGGGTAGAGAGCAAGGGCTACAAGCTCGGAGACGTAATGAACGCTTTCCGCCTCACTCTCGTGGGCGAAGGCAAGGGACCTGGAATGTTCGACATTTCCGCTTTCCTCGGTAAGGAAGAGACCATCGCCCGCATGAAGCGCGCGATTGAGAAGTTGGGCTAAAGGAAAGAGTGATGTATAATATTATCATACTCATTTACCTTGTAGGCGTAGCCATAGCCAGTCTCTTCAGCAAGAAGGTGAAGATGATGTGGCAAGGCGAAAGGAAAGCCATACGTACGATCAGGGAGAAGATGGATCCCGATGCCAAATACGTATGGTTTCATGCTGCCTCTTTAGGTGAATTTGAACAGGGCCGCCCCATTATGGAGCGATTCAGAAAGGAACGTCCGGAATACAAAATCCTCCTTACGTTCTTCTCCCCGTCGGGTTACGAGGTGAGAAAGAATTACGAGGGGGCGGACATCATCTGCTATCTGCCTCTCGACACACCACGCAACGCACGCAGATTCCTGCGCACCATACGTCCGGAAATGGCGTTCTTCATCAAGTATGAGTTCTGGTATAACTACCTCCACATACTTCGTCACCGCAATATTCCGGTCTATAGTGTCAGCTCCATCTTCCGTCCCGACCAGATATTCTTCCGTTGGTACGGCAGGCAATACGGCAAAGTGCTGAAATGCTTCACCCGCTTCTTCGTGCAGAATGAGCGTTCACGCGACCTTCTCGCCAAGATCGGCATCCATGATGTCACCGTCAGCGGCGACACACGCTTCGACCGTGTGCTCTCCATCAAGGAGCAGAGCAAGGAACTTCCCATCGTCTCCGCTTTCCTCAATGGCAGGAACGGCTTCGTGGCAGGAAGCAGTTGGCAGCCTGATGAAGAGATTTTCATCCCGTATATGCTCCGCAACAATCCCGATTGGAAACTCATCATCGCTCCGCACGTCATTGCCGAAGACCATCTCAAGCAGATTGAGGCGCTGCTCGAAGGCAGGAAAGTGGTGCGTTACACCGTGGCTCGCGAAGCGTGGGAGTCGTCAGACCAGCGACGCAGGGAGGAAGTCCAAAAGCAACTGGCTGAGGCTGATGCTATTATCATCAACTGCTTCGGACTCCTTTCCAGCATCTATCGCTATGGAAAGGTGGCGTATGTGGGTGGAGGTTTCGGCGTTGGCATCCACAATGTCCTCGAAGCTGCGGTATGGGGAATGCCTGTCATCTTCGGACCAAACCATGAACGCTTCCAGGAAGCCGTGGCATTGATAGCCGAAGGTGGCGGTTTCAGCATCAGTGACGAGCATGATTTCGAAATCTTCATGCGCAAGTTCTCCACCGACCCTGCAGCCCTTGCGGACGCAAGTCGCAAAGCCGGTGAATACGTCAAGTCGCAGTCCGGTGCCACAGACGCCGTCATGAGCGTTGTATAGAGCAATTCCTCTTCCCCCTTACTAAAGCGAAAGAGCCACCGTGTCAGCCGCGTCACCGGCTGATATTACCAGAGGAATAGCGCGCCCCCACAGCCAGGATTGTCCCATTTTTCCGTATTTATCCGAAGCAAGGAAAATGCCTTCGCAACATACTGACATTCAAGTCATTGCAAAAGCATAGCTTTTAGGCAGTAAAAGCATAGATATTACCGCCTGAAAGCTATGCTTTTGCATTGTAATATCTATGCTTTCGCCTCCCAATATCATAATTCCCCCATTCCGATATCCCTCCCATCCCCCTTTTGTTCCATTTTTCCGTCCCCCGGTTATCAAGCAAAGAGCCACTGTGTCAGCCGCGTTACCGGCTGATTGGCAATAAAGAGAATTATCCCGCCGGCAAGAATCCCCGTTGCGTCAGCGCGATTCTTCACTATTCACTTAAAATGATGTTGTCTGGTTGTTTAGTTGTCTTGTTGTCTTGTTGATTGCAAGCCTCCCAACTGCGTCAGCGCGATTCTTCACTATTCACTCTTCACTTTTCACTTTTCACTAAAGAAAAACGTAACTCCCATTCTTCATTCTTCATTCTACATTCTTCATTTAGAAGAGCACAATAATCCCCCCATTCCCACGTTATAATAATAATCCGACTACCCGAACAAGACATAAAAACATAACCAAAACAACAACAATGCGAAAAAATCTATCTATCATCCTCACCCTGTTGGTAGCATTTCTCTGCACAACAAGCGTGAGCGCGCAGCAGGCTTACAGTCTTCGCCTGCTCAATCATTGGGACAATCCCGACGGCACCATCGAGCGCGGATTTGCCGGACACAGCATCTTCTGGATTCCAGGAGGGCAAGCCAACATCGAGAAAGTCAAGGAGTATGGCAGAATCAATCAACAGATCGGTATCAACGGAGCCGTGCTCAACAATGTCAACGCCAAGCCATTGATGCTCTCCAAATCCAAACTCAAAGAGACAAAGCGCATCGCTGATGCCCTGCGCCCTTACGGCATGAAGGTCTATCTCTCCGTCAATTTCGCTTCGCCAAAAGCCCTCGGCGGACTAAAGACCGCTGACCCGCTCGACAAGAAGGTGCAGCAATGGTGGGCAAAGAAAGCCAAGGAGATATATTCTCTCATACCCGACTTCGGAGGTTTCCTCGTAAAAGCCAACTCGGAGGGCCAGCCTGGTCCGATGGATTACGGCAGGAATCATACCGATGGCGCCAATATGCTCGCTGATGCCTTGACCAAAGGATGGCGAAATGCCGGACTTGAGGGCAAGACAGCCCAGCCTATCGTGATGTGGCGCGCCTTCGTCTATTCTCCAAAGGCAGGCGACCGCGCTTCACAGGCTTATGACGAATTCATGCCTTTCGACGGTCTTTTCCGTGACAACGTCATTATCCAGATAAAGTTAGGTCCCGTTGATTTCCAGCCTCGTGAGCCGGTAAATCCTCTTCTCCTTGCCATGAAGAAGACGAAGATGATGATTGAGGTGCAGCTTACCCAGGAGTACACGGGCGAAAGCATCCACACCTGTTTCATGCCTTTCGATGATCCGATGATAAGTCTCCTTCGCCATCCTTCAGAAAACATTGTCGGCATTGCAGGAGTGTCAAATGTAGGCGACATGAAAAACTGGTGCGGATCGGAAATGACCAAGGCTAACTGGTACGCTTTCGGCAAGCTTGCCGGCAATCTTTCGCTCTCCAAGGAGGAAATAGCACGCGAATGGCTCGCAAAGAATTTCAACACCACCGACCCGCGCTTCATCAATCCTATGACGAGAGTGCTCCTCGAAAGCCACGAGGCGGTGGTCAGATACATGATGCCGCTCGGACTTCATCACATCTTTGCCGGTGAACATCATTACGGTCCCGAACCGTGGTACGTCATCAAGGGCGGACGTGACGACTGGCAACCGTGGTATTACCACAAGGCGGACGCTGACGGACTGGGTTTCAACCGCACATACGACGGCAAGTTCTATGACAACCAGCCTGGCTTTGGCATAAAGATAGGCTCGGGAAATGCACGCCTTTACCCGGATTCCCTATATAATATATATAACAATGTGGAAACCTGTCCGGAGCCATTGCTTCTCTGGTTTCATCACGTAGCATGGAATCATCGTATGCACAATGGCGAAACAATGTGGGATGCGCTTTGCCACACCTACGACCAGGGAGTGCGCGAAGCTGAGGCTTTCGCCCGTATATGGAGGGAGATGAAGCCTTACATCAGCCAGACACAGTATGAGGAACAGCTCGAATGCTTCGACCGGCAAGCCAAGGACGCATGGTGGTGGCGCGATGCCTGTCTGCTCTATTTCCAGCAGTTCTCCAAGATGCCGTTCCCGATAGATTCCCCTGCTCCACGACATAGGCTCGATGACCTCATGAAGTATAAACTCCACATGGACAACTACACCCGTGCCGACATCAGAAAACTGCCATAACAGATAGGTAAAAACATCAAAAAACGCCCATTTCATCGGGGTTTTCGCAAAAAAGAGAAGTCAAATCACGTTGACTTCTCTTTTTTCTTCCCTTTTCATCGGAATTTTTTCTCATATAACAAATACTTTCATAAAAGTGTCATATACGATTTTATGGACTTTTTTTGCTCTTTTTTCTAAAAGAAAAGTGCTAACTTTGCAACATCGTAAATCTATTACGCTCTTTCGACCACCAAGATAATTACTAAAACATACATATTTTCATTATGTCACAAAACAACAATCTGAAGGGTTTCTACAAACTCAATTGGATGCAGCGCATCGGCTTCGGATCTGGCGACCTCGCCCAGAACCTCATCTTCCAGGTCACATGTACCTACCTCCTTTTCTTCTACACCGACATCTACGGACTTGACCCACTCTCCGTTTCCGTGATGTTCACCGTGGGAAATGTTGCCAATGTCATCTGGGATCCTATCGTAGGAGCCCTTATCGACAAGAGTAATCCTTCGCTCGGAAAGTACCGTTCCTACCTTATTTATGTGGGATTGCCGCTTTCCGGCTTCGCCATATTGTGTTTCTACGACGGTTTTGCGCCGTCATTGCTCTATGCTTATATCACTTACATCGCAATGACGCTGCTCTATACCTTCATCAACGTGCCTTACGGTGCACTCAATTCCTCACTTACACGCGACACCCACGAGATTACGGTCTTGACATCAGTGCGTATGTTCATGGCAAACATCGGCGGACTGGCTGTCAATTCCGGTCTTCCGCTCGTCATATCTTGGTTTGCTGTCTCACAGAGTGACGGACTTCCAAAGGAACCTAAGGCATGGTTCACCACCATGTGTATCTATGCTATCGTGGGTATGTGTCTCCTTTTCTTCTGCTTCTCGCAGTGTAAGGAAAGGGTAGTGATGGACGCATCCGAGAGTGAGAACGTGAAGGTCAGCGACCTCTGGATGGAATTCCTCCACAATCGTCCTCTCCGTGTCATTGCTTTCTTCTTCATCACCGCCTTTGCCATGATGTCAATCGGCAATGCCGCAGGTGCTTATTTCATGAATTGCAATATGCACGGCACCGCTGCCGAACTCTCAGTCTTTATGGCTCTCGGTTCCATACCTTCGTTTATATTCATGCCTCTCGTCCCTGTCATCAAGCAGGCTGTGGGCAAGAAGAATATGTTCTACATCTTCCTCGGTGCAGCCATCGTGGGAATGATCATGATTTACGTCATCGCCAAGATGGACCATCCGAGCATGATGTGGATATATGTCGCCCAGTTTATCAAGAGCACAGGTGTTATCGTGGCAACGGGATATATGTGGGCACTCGTTCCGGAGGTCATTTCCTATGGAGAATACAAGAGCGGAAAGCGCATTGCCGGCATCGTGAATGCCTTGACTGGCATCTTCTTCAAGGCTGGAATGACGCTCGGAGGCATCGTAGGTCCTGCCGTCCTTGCCTATGTGGGCTACAACAGCGCCACCACCGACCAGTCTCCTATCGCTGAAGAAGGCATCCTCTGGCTCGTCTGCATCATTCCTGCCGCTCTCCTTGTCCTCGGTATCTTCATTATCTCCCAGTATGAACTCACCGACGCAGTCATCGACGACATCAACTATGAGATAGAGCAAAGGTCCTGATTCTGCATCATAATTAGCCACTGTGTCAGCCGCGTTACCGGCTGATTCCCCCTAATCCTCACCCAAAAAACAGAAAATGAAAAAAGCAATATCCATATTCTCCCTCCTGATAGCCGTAGCCATCCACAGTCCAGCCCAAGGGCTGAAGGACGCATACCGTGACCTCTGGCTCACAGGAGTAAGCGTAAACCAGTGGGAAGTGGCTGCCGCAACCGCCCCGACCAGCAAGCATGATGTGACCGGAACGGTGAGCGACGGCCAGACAGCCAACTGGACCAACGTCGTAAACCACTTCGATTGCGTAGTGGCAGAAAACTGCATGAAGTCTGAAGTCATCCATCCTGAAGAAGGTATCTATGATTTCACGCTTGCAGATGAGTTCGTCAACAAGGCTTTGGCTTCCGGATTGAAGGTCCATGGCCATGCCCTCATCTGGCATTCGCAATGCGCCAAGTGGTTTCATACCGACAAAGATGGCAAACTCGTCTCAGCAGAAGAACTCAAAAGGCGTATGCGCGACCACATCTACACCATCGTAAGCCATTTCAAGGGCCGCGTCACTTCATGGGATGTCGTCAATGAAGGCTTCGAAGATGACGGCTTCCCACGCAAGAGCCTCTTCTGGCAGATACTCGGAACCGACTATATGCCGCTTGCTTTCCAGTACGCCCACGAGGCAGACCCTGATGCAGTGCTCATCTACAACGATTACTCGATGTACAAGCGCACGAAGATTGAAGCCGTGGCAAACTTCTTCCGTCCGCTCATCAATGCGGGATTGCCAATCCATGCCATAGGTCTTCAGGGACACATGATACTCGAAGACGGCAAGAAAGTCCTCGACCAGTATGACCAGAGCCTCTCCGTCATCGAGTCATTAGGTCTGAAAGCACAGTTCTCAGAGCTGGATCTCTCCGCACTTCCTAATCCTTATGGCTTTGCCGGTGCCAATATCAGCGACAGGTTTAGCTATTCTCCCGAGAAAGACCCATACAAGGACGGGCTGACTCCTGAGAAGGAAGCTGAGATAGCCGACTTCTGGCTGTCCTTCTACAAAGTGATGCTCAAGCATAAGGGCACCATTCAGCGCCTCGAATTCTGGTGTACGAACGATGCCAACTCATGGCGCAACGACTTCCCTATCAAGGGCAGAACTGACTATGCTACGCTTTTCGACCGTCAAAACCGTCCAAAGCCTTTCATCCAGGATATCATCAGTCTCGTAAAACCACAGTGCTGCAAGGATAAAACCACAGGGAAAAAGGCGAAAAAAGGCAGTAGGATAAAGGCTAAAAAGCAATAGTTAGAATGCAAGCAGTGAGTCGTTACGCTCTGAAATGCATCTAATCAGAACAAGATAAATCATATGACACCATAAGATATGAAGAAGATAATCTCCTTGGCAATGGGCTTGTTGCTCGGATCCACAGCGTTGGTGGACAGTGTTTCGGCACAAAATCCTTACCTCCCGCTGTGGGAATTTATTCCTGACGGTGAGCCTTACGTCTTCGAAGACCCAGACAATCCTGGCAAGTACCGCGTATATGTATATGGTTCGCATGACAATCTCATACAGTTTTACTGCGGTCGCGACCAGGTAGTTTGGTCTGCACCTGTGGAAAACCTTAAGGATTGGCGCTACGATGGTGTCATCTTCGTGTCAAAAAAGGATGCTCAAGGCAAGTGGCTTGCGCCTATAGGCAAGAATCCGAAGAAGGCAAAGGATGGCACTGGCGATGTGCTCTACGCTCCTGATGTGGCTGTAGTGACGGGAAAAGACGGCAAAAAGACGTATTATCTCTATCCTAACGTGCAGAGCGACCAGCGACATAGTCTCGTGGCAAAGTCGGACAGACCAGATGGTCCCTTTGAGGTGTGCAACTGGAGTCCGTCCAATCCGCAGGAGACTGTAGGACCATTAGCATTTGATCCTGCCGTTTTCGTCGATACGGATGGTAGGGTTTATGGCTATTGGGGATTTGAAAAATCCTACGGAGCCGAGCTTGACCCCACTACAATGGCTACTGTCAAGTCCGGAACGAAGATCGTGGAGAATATGATTCCTGGTTACAAACAGGATAATCTCTATCGTTTTTTCGAGGCTTCTTCCATCCGCAAGATTAAGGACAAGTACGTATTTATCTATAGTCGCTGGACTAATGAGGGCGAGTTTGGTCTCCCACAGAGCAACTATACCCTGGCTTATTGCTATTCCAATAATCCTCTCGGACCGTGGACATACGGCGGAACCATCATTGATGGACGAGGACGAGAGCGTAAAAGCGATGGAACGACAATTCATACGGCTTGCCCTAACGGAAATACTCACGGCAGTATATGCGAGATAAACGGCAAATGGTGGGTATTCTATCATCGTCAAGCTGGCACTACGGAGTATTCTCGCCAGGCTATGGTGGCTCCTATCAATGTAGAAGTGATGGAAGGCGAAAGCGGTTACGTGCGTATCTCTGAGGCAGAACTTACCTCTGAGGGCTTCGCTACAGAAGGACTCGACCCTTTCACCCGTTATGCTGCTGGCATTGCTTGTTACTATACCGGACCTAAGCCTTCTTATGCCAAGTATCCTAATGTCATATATACTGGTTCGCACACAGAGATTATTCGTCTCAATGCTGATGAAACGCCTCTGCCTAAGACTGGTAATTACTATGATTCAAAGATAAATCGCTGTCCGATGGTGAATAATACCGATGGTTCTACCATAGGATATAAATACTATAATTTCGCTCGGACTTACGGAAAAGCTGGGCTTTCACTCTCTCTCAACTGCGATATGGAAGGCACAGCGGGCAAGATTGACGTATATCTTGACCATCCTTCAGAGGAGAAAGGCGGAGTGAAGATAGGATCTTTTGTCATCCCAGCCACCACAGGAACGCAAGATCTCACCGCTAATGTCGAAGGCTTGAAGCATTATAACGGCAAGCACGCTCTCTTTCTCGTCATCTCTTCCGATACGAAAAGCAAGTCCATCTGCCGCATCAACGCCCTCCGCTTCAGGTAATCCAGCCTGCGAGGCTCCATTGCGTCAGCGCGATTTTTCACTCTTCACTCTTCACTTTTCACTTTTCACTAAAGCAAAGAAGCCACCGTGTCAGCCGCGTTACCGGCTGATCCCATAATAATAACCCCCAAAAACCAAAACAACAATGGAAGGAAAAGCATATCTCTGGCCATCCGATTACATGGCAGACCCATCAGTCCACGTATGGAACGACAGACTTTACATCTACCCATCCCACGACTGGGACGCAGGCGTAGGCGACGATGACAGCGGCGCTGAATATGAAATGAAAGACTATCACGTATTCTCCACAGACGATCTGGAGGCTGTCTGCCGTGGTGAGAAGCAGCTTACAGACCACGGTTGCATCCTGAAACTGGAGGATATCCCATGGGCAAGCCACCAGTTGTGGGACAATGACGTGCAGGAGAAGGACGGAAAGTATTACATGTACTTCCCTGCAAAGGACAAGAACGACATCTTCCGCACAGGTGTCGCAGTGGCAGACAAGCCAGAAGGTCCTTTCATTCCGCTCAACGACCCTATTCATGGCTCGTATTCCATCGACTATGCCGTGATGAAAGATGACGATGGCGAGTATTATTTCTACCTCGGAGGCATCTGGGGAGGACAGCTGCAGTGGTATAAGGACAACAAACTGTGCTTCAATGAGTCAGGCGCAGCAGCTCCGCCACCTGCTGATACGCAGGCTATCATCCCTCCGAAGAAGTCTGATTGCGATGCGCTTCCATCGAGAGTGGCTCGCCTTGCTCCAGACATGATGCACTTTGCAGAAGAGCCTAAGGCAGTGATTATCCTCGACAAGGATGGCAAACCGCTGAAGGCAGATGACCCTCACCGCTTCTTCGAGGCTTCATGGTGCCACAAATACAAGGGAAAATACTATTTCTCTTACTCCACCGGCGACACCCACATGATATGTTATGCCATCGGTGACAATCCTTACGGACCGTTTACTTACCAAGGTGTAATCCTTACTCCTGTCAAGGCAGGATGGACCACCCACCATTCCATCGTGGAATTCAAGGGAAAATGGTATCTCTTCCATCATGATTCAGGTCCTTCAGGCGGCGTGAACAGCTTGCGTTCACTCAAGGTTGCCGAACTGCATTACAATGAAGACGGCACTATACAGACCATCGAGGGATAATCATCGAGACGTAAATATCACAGAATAATGAAGACAATAAGATATTATATCGTCCTTTTGTTCATCGCCATTCTGTCACAGCCGATGCTTGCGCAACTGCGATTGCCGGGCATCTTCTCCGACGGAATGGTGATGCAGCGCTTCGCTCCCGTTCCAGTCTGGGGATGGGGAAAGGCTGGCGAGAAGGTGAAAGTGACGATTGGAGACAAGGCAAAGACCGTGAAAGTGGGCAAGGACGGCAAATGGAACGTCTCAATGCCTGAGCTTCCTGCCGGTGGTCCATACAGGCTTACAGTCACTGAGAAGGGCAAGAATCCCCAGACATTGGCGATTGACCTCTTCATCGGCGATGTGTTCCTGTTCTCAGGTCAGTCCAATCAGGAACTGCCTATACGCAGATGTATGGACAACAAGACTGTGGCTGAGACCGCAAAGGTTTACACCAACGACAATATCCACTACCTGAAACTGCCGCATCAGTTTGATTTCGCCACACCGAAGGACGATTGCAATGCTCCGAAATGGGTGACGATAAATCCCCAAACGGCTGCCGAGATAGCGGCTGTGAGCTACTTCGTGGGCAAGGAAATACAGGAATATGCCAAGGTTCCGGTAGGAATCATCAATTCTTCTGTCGGTGGCACCCGTGTGGAAGCATGGATGTCATACGCCAATCTCAGTCAGTTTCCTGAATACAAGGAAATCCTCAAGGACAGGAAATATCATCAGAAGAACTGGGTCGATTCGGTGAGAAACGCGGAAAATGAAGCCATAAGGGCATGGAATGCGCGCAGAGAGCAGAGCGACACCATCCTCAGCAGATGGCAAAAGCTGGGCTATGACTTCTCTTCATGGAAGCCTGTGGATATCTTCTCGCAGTTCTTCACCAAGGGAAAGCCGCACGGCACGTATTGGTTTCGCGCCACTTTCCACCTTTCCAAGGCTGATGTCGAGGCAAACAAAGGCGTGAAAGCCCTGATAAGACTCGGCGCAATGAAGGATGCCGACGTCACTTTCGTCAACCGTAAGCGTGTGGGCAACACCACTTATGAGTTTCCTCCACGCAAATATTCCTTTGATTCTTCCATCCTGCATGAGGGAGAGAATGAGGTCGTGGTGCAGCTCGTGGCTGAGAAAGGTTTGCCAAACTTCACCAAGGGCAAGCTTTACCAACTGGAACTGAAGGACACTACCATCCTTCTTGCTGACGGATGGCAGATGGCTGTCGGTGCAAACACGGAGCCTTGTCCGCCTTCCACCTATTTCGTCGATACGCCGGTGGGTCTCTATAATGCCATGATCCATCCGCTCGGACAGCTTTACATCCGCGGAATGGTGTGGTATCAGGGCGAAGCGAACGCTGGAAGACCGTTCCATTACCAGGAATATCTCACCGCAATGATAGACGAATGGCACACGCAGTTTCCTACCATAAGGCAGAGCAAGTCGCCTTGGCCGAGCGTTATAGTGCAGCTTGCCGGCTTCATGGGCAGGCATGACAAGATGATAAAGAGCGGATGGTGCGACCTGAGAGCGCAGCAATTCGCGATATGCCACCCTGCACAGACCTCGTCATTGAAGCCAGCCGACAACGCTGTCTTTGCCACAGCACTGGATTGCGGAGAGGCTAACGATATCCATCCGCAGTCAAAGCCTGTCGTGGGACATCGCATTGCTCTCCAGTTGATGAAGCATGTCTATGGGGAGAATGTGGTCAGCGAGGGTCCTGTGCCCGTAAGATGCGAGCGCAAGGACGGCAAGATTGTCATCACTTTCTCTGCCGAGACAGGCAAACTACGTCCTTTCGACGATGGAATAGCCCATACATCAGGCGACTATGAACTTACCGTTGACGTGAAAGCCATGGAGAATGCGAAGTCATCCACCTATGGCATCAGTGGCAACACCTTCTGCTATGCGCATGATGAGTTCCCTCTCTGCACCATATATAATGAGGATGGCATCGCTTCCGGTGCTTTCAATATCAATATGGAGTAGGGGCGGAGTTCTCTCCGACAGTTTGCTGAAGGATAAAATATCAATGGATAAAAACAGGAAAAAAACAAAAAATATTATTTTTCCTATTTTTATCCATTGATTTTTTTGTTTTAGTGTCACTTACCAACAAACAAACCACAAACCAACGATAAATAAAACAAAACAAAGTAAGGATAGGACAAAATAACTATTATTTAGTTAATATTTCTTAATTTGTTAGCGAAAAACAGGTTACTATGATGGAAATAGAGGACAAAACGATTACCTTTGCACCGCAAATTCAAAACGTATTCAACGGAATAACTAGAAAATGAAACTGAAAAAAATTATCATCGTGGCGCTTTCCGCGCTTACATTTACCACCGCAAACGCAGGTGGTTACCTCACTAATACCAACCAATGCGCCGCTTTCCTCCGCAACCCAGCCCGTGAGGGCGTGATTGCCATCGACGGCGTGTATAGCAATCCTGCCGGAGTAGTGTTCCTCGGACAAGGATTCCACCTCGGACTCAACGCTCAGGCAGCGTGGCAGACCCGTACCATCGACACCACTTGTCCGCTCTTCGCCCTCGGCAAGGAAAACAACGGCATGACCACCAAGCGCTTCAAGGGCGATGCCCAGGCTCCATTCATCCCTTCAGTGCAGGCTGCTTACAATAAGGACCGCTGGTCATTCCAGTTCGGTTTCGCAGTAACCGGAGGCGGTGGCAAATGTGAATTCTCTGACGGACTCGGCTCTTTCGAGAGCGCAGTCGGCATGATAGCCAAGAAACTTGAGGCTTTCGGAGCGGAAGGTTACGACGTGAACAGCTATATGCAGGGTCGCCAGTTCTATTTCGGCTTCACTGTAGGTGCGGCTTATAAGGTTACTGAGAATCTCTCCGTCTATGGAGGTCTCCGCGTAATCTACGGTGACGCAAGCTACAAGGCAAAGATTTCCGACATCATGGTGAAGACAAAGGAACAGTATGTGCCTTTCAGCACCTTCCTCGACGGTGTCAACGAATACATCACCAACAACCTTACCAGCATCGAGGAGAACCTTCCGAAAGTGGATGCAGGCATTGCCCAACTGGAACCGGTGAAGAATATGCCTGGATATAAGGAAAAATACGATGAGCTGGTGGCTACAAAGACTAAGCTCGAAGGAGCAAAAGCACAGCTTGAAGGCGCACGCCCACAGGTCAGCGCGCTTGAGGTCTATCGTGAGGGCGTGAACCTCAAGTCTGACCAGAACGGCATCGGCTTCGCTCCGGTAATTGGTATCGACTACAAGATAGGCAATTTCAACTTCGCTGCCAAGTATGATTTCCGCGTGAAGATGTCGATGAAGAACAATTCCACAGTGAAGGAAGCAATGGCCATAGAGGCAGTAAACCAGTTCCAGGACGGCACATCAGTGCGTGAGGACAGCCCGGCTCTGCTCGCTCTCGGTGCACAGTGGAGCATCGTGCCAAGCGTCCGCGTCAGCGCAGGCTATCATCATTTCTACGACAAGCAGTCAAAGAAATACGCCAATAAGCAGGAACTCCTCAAGGGTGGCACCGACGAATACCTCGGTGGACTGGAGCTTGACGTGACCAAGAAGCTCACCCTGAGTGGTGGCTTTCAGATTACCCGCTACGGCAACACCGACGAATTCATGAACGATATTTCCTTCACCACCGACTCATGGTCCTACGGTTTCGGTGCAAAGTATCAGGTAAATGACAAAGTAGCCATCAATGCCGCTTACTTCAAGACCTGCTACGACAAATACACCGTGGAGAAGCCAGAAATCACCAATGAGTTTACACGTAGCAACCGCGTGGCTGCTCTCGGAGTAGAACTTACGTTTTAGTGGTTTAGTGGTTTAGAAAATAAAATATCAATATAAAAAAACAAAGAAAAAATATATTTGTTTATTTTTATTTATTGATATTTTATTCCTCAACCAAGACAGCAAGACAAATAATCCAACCATAAATACTCGCATACTACTCTTTCTCCACCGTGAGGTGGCCTGAAAGTAACAAAAATCCCGGGCACGCCGTAGGCTTGCCCGGGATTGTCATTTCCGAGAGTATGGTTTCTGTATCTGTAAGTCTTAGTGACTTTTTCCCCGTCACTTAAAGGTCGATGCCGTAGCCGAGGGTCAGCATGATGGTGCCATTGTGGCTTTTGTCATAGGACGACTGGTCCTTGTAGATATGTGTCAGACCGATGTTGTATCTGAGGTCGAGACAGAAATTGCGGTATTCGTATGCTATGCCCACAGGGATGGAGAGGTTCACCTCATTCAATACCTTGTCAAACTTGTCGCTTACACGGAATTCCGGTTGCAGTCCAGCCTTCAGCGAGAAGCTGTATTTGGTTGTGAGGACAAAGAGCAGGGGGACGTTGATGTCGTTGTGCTTTATCTCAAGGTCGTCAATGCCTTCTATCGACCCGAACTTGGTGCCCTGCTCGCTGTAGATCACGCCACCGCTGAGAGCTATGATGTCCGACAGCTGATACTGCAGTTCTGCTCCTGCAGTGAAGCCGGTCTTGAATTTGGCATCCACATTTCCCCCGGCAGAGTTGAGGATGTCGGTGTAGATCTTGTCTCCGCAAAACTTTGAGAAACTCATTCCCACTCTTGGATAGAGTGTCAGCGTGCCGGGACTTTTCTGTGCAAAGGCAGTGAAAGCCATCATCATAGTGATGGCAAACATCATCATTCTTTTCATAGTTGTAAAAAAATAAATATAATATTAGTATTAACTTACAATAATAACGCACCACCTACAGAATTGTTGCCTCATTTGTAGTTAGAAAATAAAATATCAATATAAAAAAACAAAGAAAAAATATATTTGTTTATTTTTATTTATTGATATTTTATTCCTCGACCAAACAGCCAACCAACAAACCGAGATTTGTCTGGAAGACAATACCGAGCGAAACGAGAGTAACCCCACATTAGGGAATAGGGAATAAGTAATAGGGAATAGGAGATTACCCAAGTTCGCTTGAGATTATTCCATCGCGAGAAGCCATGAGTGGCAAGTGTAATCTCCTATTATCTATTCTCTATTACCTATTACCTTATTTAGTCTGGAAGACAGTACCACATTATTGTGCTCCTTCGCCTTCGGCTCAGTGCGCACGCGCTCAAAAGGTTCACGGATAGAAAGCGATGCGACGGATTTTATCTTTTCACGGATTTAATTTTGTGTTGCTACTTGGTATTGGATTTACTACGGATTGTATTTGCGCCTATACGGCGCTGGATTACCTACAGCAAGAGTTAATCCGTGAAAATCCCAGCGCCCGGCAGGGGTAGACAAATCAAGCAAGACACAATAAAAATCCGTGAAAAGAACAAATCCGTCGCATCTGCTTTATCCGTGATATATTTTTGAACATGGCGAGAGAGCCGAAGGCGAGCGAGCACAGTAAGAGCTGTCTGGAAGACAGTACTGAGCGAAGCGAGAGTAACCCGGGACGAAGTCTCGGGATTTAACATATAAGTGGGGACAGCTGTCTGGAAGACAGTACCTTTGTTTGGTGGTTTGGTTGTTTAGTTGTTTAGTTGTTTAGTTGATAGTCAAGCCACAAGCGAATACTACAAACAACAAAACAACCAGACCACTAAACCGCAATAAAAAGGTACTGTCTTCCAGACAGCCATTCTCTTCATGTCTATAATCCCGAGACTTCGTCCCGGGTTACTCTCGCTTCGCTCGGTATTGGCTTCCAGCCAAATCTACCTTCTATACAACCAAACCACAAAACAACTAAACCACAAAACAACAAGACAACAAAAGCATTCATTTTTTTTCATAATTTATTACCCTATTTTATTTCTGAGTCGCTATATAAGAAAACAAAGTAAAGAAAACATAAAACTAATCAAGACAATGAGCAACTTAAAAACATTATTAGCAACACTCTGCCTCGGCTTCGCAATGACAGCCTCAGCACAGCAGACCGTAACAATCAAGGGAAAAGTGAAATTCATCGAACCCGATTTCACAGTAAAGGTGTACCAGTATTCAGGCACCGACAAGAAAGTGCTTGCAGAGGCACCTGTCAATGCAGACCATTCATACACACTCTCAGTACCTGTGGAGAAAGCAGGAAATGCAGTAGTGGATTGTGGCGGATGGCAGGCAGTGGATGTATGGCTGGAAGATGAAAACATGGACATCGACTTCCGCGGACTCGACACTGCAAAGATCAAAATCAAGAACCCACCTTATGTATATATACGCGCAGGAAAGAAAAATGAACTGATGAACCTCGTCAATTTCCACGCATACCGTAGCTATCAGACCATGATTGCCATCTCTCAAAATGTGTATAAGGCAAAGATAGAAGACCAGAAGAAGAGCCAGCAGCTCGCTATGTCGCTCTATGACGCTTCTGGCGAAGACAGCGACGCATGGATGCGTTATCTGACAGAGCACTATTCCGACCTCACCAGCGTCCTCGTGCCTCTGGCAAAACTCGACGAAGAGAAGGATGCTGACATCATCAATGCCGCATTGGCAAAACTGGAGAGCACTTCTGCCACAGCAAAGCAACTCGTAGCAGACTTCCGTAAGGCACGCGCAGAAGCTAAAGAGAAACGCGAGCGAATGAAGGAAGGCAAGCCTGCTCCTGAGTTTACTTTCCAAAATGTCAAGGGTAAGACCGTATCTCTGAGCAAGCTCAAGGGCAAGGTGATAGTGCTGGACTTCTGGGCAAGCTGGTGCGGACCATGCCGTCAGGAGATTCCTCATCTGAAGAAATACTATGAAGAGTTTAAGGGCAAGGGTGTGGAATTCCTGAGCGTGTCTATCGATGCCAAGAAGGAAGCGTGGACCAAGGCGATGAAGGAAGAAGGCATGGCATGGATGCAGGGCTGGGCTCCTGACGCTGGCAAGATGGTGATGGACACATACCAGTTTGGTGGCATCCCATTCATCATCCTCATCGACAAGGCAGGCAACATCTACAAGAAGAATCTCCGCGGTGAAGGCGTCAAGAAAGCCATCGAAGACTGCCTCGCAGGAAAGCCAGTCCAGGCTCCGAAGGTCATCGGCGGAATGGGCATGATGGGCGCTGCAATGTAAATCACAAACACATCATCAATAATAACACTTAAACATTAAGATTTATGAAGAAGTTTTCAACAATGATTATGCTCGCACTCGCTGCTGGAGCATTCGTATCCTGCTCGGATAGTGACGACGACAAGGCACCTGTAGTAGGCATCACATCTGTATCAGTAACCCCTGCTGGAAGTGCGAAAGCATACACTTGCGTAATAGATCAGAATACTCTCAAGATTGAGAATACCAACGACAGCGTGGAATGGGACGTGATGGACGCAGACCTCAAGCAGGCTACCATCCTGGCAACAGGCACTCTCGGAACTGACGTATATATCGGAACTGAGAAGGTAAACACCATGACCAGCATCGATGTGACTTCTGCTGTCAGCCTCACCGTGAAGGATGAAAAGGGCAATAGCAAGGCTTACACTCTCAACGTGGTAAAGGCAAAGACTGCTAATGGTGCAGACATGGTAAACAAGAGTTCTGCTTTCCAGGGTTTCCCAACCGGGCTACTCGACTACGACATGTGCGTATTCAATGGTAAAATCTATGCCATCACCACATCTTTGAGCGGCGAGACAGAGAATTATCAGCTCTTCTCTTCCGAAGATGGCGTAAAGTGGAACGAAATTGATTACAAGACCGATATTACAGGAGTGAAACTTCCTGAAGGTCAGAAAGGCTATGTCATCGGTGGTGAAGGCGCACGTCTCGCTGTATTCAATGGACGCATGTATGTAGTAGGCGGTGCTCGCACATTCGGTGCCGACAAGTATGGCAACCCTGCTGACGTGAGCGAAGGATGGATGGGCCCTGCTAAGGATATTCCTACACTCCAGCTCTTCTCTACTGCTGACGGTGAGACCTTCCGCTGTGACTCTGTCGGTGCAACTGTAAAGGATGCAAAGGGCAATACCGTACCTTTCTCTTACATGAATGGCACAAACTACAACGTTACAGTAAAAGATGGCAAGATGTATATCAAGGGAGGTTTCTGCTATGGTTTCGGTATGCTTCAGGGCAAGCGCCTCTATGCTGTCACTACAGACGGAAAGAATTGGGAGTATATCACACCTACTTCTGATGACGAAGATTGCGACGTAGCAAGACGTCTGGCAGACCAATTCTTCACATTCAATGGCAAACTGTGGTGCCTTACAGGCTTCCAGTACTTCGTCGGAGCGGAGGATTTCTTGCGCACAGGAGTTTATTCTTCTACCGACGGTACCTCATGGAAGAAAGAAGGAGAGCTCACTGGTATGCCTGCATTGTATCACGCAAAAGCTATCGTTTGCGACAATGTAGTATATATGGTAGGTGGTGAGACTGTAGGTGAAGATGGTAAGACACCTATTGTCTCTTCTAAGATTTATCGCTCTACAGACTGCGTCAACTGGACAGAAGTGGAAGTGCCAGGCACATTCCTCGCTCGTCGTAACGCAGCAGGTGTAGCTTTCGGCAATGTGGCTTGGATATTTGGAGGTATCAACACTCCGACTACAGGCAACTACGGTGCGCCTCTCGGTGACACAGACACACCTTTGACAGACTCTTGGCTGAAGCTTATCAAGTAATATTCATCCATATTATTAAAAAGGGGATGCCGTCTGTCGATTCCAGACAGCATCCCCAATATTCATCTACAAACCTAATATTACACCTATGAAGACAAAGAGCCTTATACTTTTCTTCGCCCTATTGCTACAGACTATATCAGCAATGGCGCAGGAACAGCATATCACCGGACGCGTCACCGACGAATCCGGAGCACCGCTCCATATGGTTACCGTATCAATAAAAGGTACAAACAAGGCGACCCATACTGCAGAAGACGGCACATATGCGATTGACGTCACCCCAAACCAGCAATTGGTATTCTCAATGATAGGTTTCGACCGCCAAAGCTTTACTGTGGGTAAGAAACAGACTATCAATGTCACTATGCGTGAGACAACAGAAACAAAGATGCAGGATCTCGTCGTAGTGGGCTATAGCAGACAGGAACGTCGCGACCTTACAGGCTCTGTCTCCTCTGTAACTCCAAAAGACAACGTCTCTTTCCAATCTGTCGATCAGATGCTTCAAGGCCGCGTACCTGGACTGTACATGACCAATTCTTCTGGAGCATTAGGCTCTGCCAATGTGCTTACCATACGTGGTGTCAGCTCCATTATGGGCGACAACAATCCGCTTTATGTCATTGACGGCGTTCCAATGTTTGGAACCGACCGTGATGCCAACTCAGTTGGTACCACGGGTGGCTCTATCCCTGGCATTGCTATGGGAGGAATGCAGACTGGCGGAGGCTCACTGCAATATAACATAGATCTCAACAATTCATTCGAGAAGAATCCTCTCGCAAACCTCAATCCCGATGATATCGAGTCCATCGAAATCCTCAAGGACGCTTTTGCCACAGCCATTTACGGTTCCCGTGGCGCTGCCGGCGTGATTCTCATCACCACAAAAAAAGGCTCAAAGGGCAGAACAAAGGTCAATGTGGGCTACACATTGGGTATTGACAATCCTATCGGCAAACTGGATCTGCTCAATGGCAACCAGTACAGTCAGGTCTATTCTACATATTATCCAAAAGGGAAATTCCCAGCAGGATACAATACGGACTGGATTGATGCAGTGACTCGTACTGCTGTAAGCCATGGTGTCAGCGCATCTGTATCAGGTGGCTCTAAGGAAACTGATTATTTCCTCAGCGTCTCCTATGACAACAATGAGTCATATATCATCAACAATGATATGCAGAGACTCTCCACACGCTTCAATCTCAACACCAGACTGGCGAAGCAGTGGGATGCAGGAGTGAGCGTTTCCATCAACAGACTCAACAACAACGCTTTGGCGGCAGGAAGCATCTATGCGGCTGCAATAAAGAAAGCGCCTAACCTTCCTATATACAACGATGCTACCGGCGACTATTATTATGGCTATGCCATCAATTCCAAGGGAGCGTCAGATGCCTATAACCCGGTGGCTATGGCTTATATCAATGATGAATCGGTGGAAGATACGAGAATAATCGGCAATGGCTACCTGGAATTCCGTCCTTACAACTGGCTCTCACTGCGCTCGGAAGTGGGAACTGACATCTACAACTCATTCTCGGACATCCGCAAAGGCGAACTGCCGGACTACCTCACAGGTGTAATCGGCAACCAGGCGCAGGAAAGCACGAAGAACAGTTATAAGGTGGTGGTAAACAATCTCCTTACCATCAACAAGACATTCTGCAACCATTTCCTTCAGGGAATCTTCGGACAGAGCTACGAATACACCAAGGAGCGCATCAATTCCGTAGCAGGTTCCAACTTCTTCAGCCCGGAACTCAGCGGAGTAGGCGCTGCCCAGACCAAGAGAGTGACAGCAGCTTACATGCAGCAGTATGCCCTCTTCTCCGCTTTTGCACGTCTCAACTATCAGTATCTGCATACATATATGCTCGGTCTGACTTATCGTCTCGATGGTTCTTCCCGTTTCAACCGTAACCATCGTTACCTCAGTACGCCATCAGTATCTGTGGGCTGGCGCCTCTCTAACGAGAAATTCATCAAGGAAAACCTGCCTTTCATCAATGAGATGAAGATTCGCGGGTCCGTGGGACTTTCAAGTAAGGACGGCAACAACAGCTATTACGGAGCACAGGCAGTCTATTCCCTCAATCAGTTGACGCAGTATGGAGGCAAGAGTTACCTCCAGATGTCACAGCCGGGCAATGAAAACCTCAAATGGGAAAAGACCATCACCTACGACGCAGGTCTTGACCTTGAGATGTTCGGGGACCGCATCAAGGTCACTCTCGACTATTATTACAAGAAGACCACCAATATGCTCTTCTCGTCAGACCTGCCATATTACACCGGTTACACCAAGGAAAACCAGAACATAGCCGACATGAGCAATCAGGGACTTGACTTCCAGATCGTCTCAAAGAACATCAGCACGAAGGACTTCCAGTGGCAGACTATCCTCAATCTCTCAAAAGCCACCAACAAGATTCTCAAGCTCAACTTTGAAGGAAATCAGCTCGACCAGGCCAACAGTTCGTTCAAATATTATGAAGAAGGCAAACCTGTAGCACAGTGGTACCTGCACAAGTGGTATGGAGTGGACCCTAACACCGGTGACCCGCTCTGGCAATACAAGGACGGAACCGTCTCCACAACGCCTCCTGCCGCTGACTATGAGAACTCGCAGTCAAACAAGTTCGTCTGCGGAGTGGCTTTGCCTGACTTCTACGGCTCTATGACCAACACCTTGTTCTACAAGAATCTTGAGCTCGATTTCATGTTCAATTTCTCTGTAGGCAGCAAGATGATCAACAGCACAAAGGCTAATCTCCTCAACTATACAGGCGAGGATGCCAACAATCTCCTGGCCGACATCATGAACATGTGGCAGGTTCCGGGACAGAAGACAGACATTCCACGTCTCAACAACGCTTCCGTGATTGGCAATTACGACTACACCACCGCCATCACCACGACCCGATTCCTGGAGAACAACTCATATCTCAGGCTGAAGTCAGTGACACTTACATACCACGTCCCTCAGACACTTCTCAAGGCTACCAGGTTCTTCAACCAGCTGAAGATATACGCTACGGTCACAAACCTGTTCACCGTAACCAATTATTCAGGTCTTGACCCGGAGGTAAGTGCATTCGGTTCATCCGCTTTGGCGGCAGGATACGACAACATGACCATGCCTCAGTCGCGCAGTATGCAATTCGGAATAAGAGCAAGTTTCTAATTATTACATTCCAACGATATGAAAAAGAATACCATATACTCCTGCCTTGCCATCATGCTTACTATGGCATTGACAGCATGTAACCTTGACTATGCACCTGAGAATACTCTGGTCGATGAGAAGGTATATAAGAATCAGAAGACTGCGGAAGCCGCTCTCCTGGGTGCTTACGTCAGGCTGAACGTGTTCCTGGCAGGTGCTCCGCAGGACCAGAACAACTATGCGAACGCCGGATATGCCACCCTCATGGGAGACATGACCACCGACAATGTGGCTATACGCTCCACTGCCACCGGCTATCTTGCAGTGCAGAAGAGTGAATACACATCGTCAGAGCACGATGGTCTGCTCGCCAACATGTGGCACTGGGGATACAATGCCATCGACTACACCAACAATATCATCCACAAAGTGGCAGAGTTCGGTGCATTCGACACTACAGTGATGCGACAGTATATTGCGGAAGCGAAGTTCATCCGTGCATACGTCAATTTCTATCTGCTCTGTCTTTATGGCGACCAGGCTATGCTCGGCAATGACAATGGCGACGGAATCGTACTCCGTACGGAAGCATACAATGGCTACAACCCAAGCGACAACGTGGGAAGAAGCACGAATGCCGAGTGCTGGAATCAGATTATCAAAGACCTGAGAGAAGCTCTCGCCGACGTGCCAGAGACCGTTCCGGCCATAAACGACCGCATCAGAGCCAACAAGACCGTGGTGAAGGCTCTCCTGAGCCGCGTGCTGCTCTACAAAGGAACTTACACCAAGAACCAGGCAGAACTGCAGGAAGCCCTCGAATTGGCAAGAGATGTGCTCAATACCTCTGGCTATACATTCTCTAACGCAAGTTCCGAGTATCAGAATGCGCTCTTCCCATCGAATGAATACACCCAGAGCGGTTCATATCCAGACCCTACCACGAGAAGCAACGAACTGATATTCTATCAGCCAAGCCGTATCTACACGCTGAAATATCCTAACGGAATGGCATGGTACAGAAAGCAAAGCTACTATGTTCCGGCCACTATGCCATACCTATATGATGCCAATGACGTAAGACGCACTTACCTCCTGTGGAAAGGATCAAAGACTGACAATGTCAATGACTTGACCACAATGAAATATAGCGGAGGTCAGTACGACGATGTGCTGTATATGCGATTGGCAGAAGTGAAGCTTACATACGCTGAGCTCCTCGCCCGCACTTCCAACAGCATCACTACTGAAGCGCTCCAGCAGCTCAATGATGTTCATCAAAGGGCAATTCCGGAAGCAGAGCGCACTGATGGCTACAAGGCAGATGACTTTGCCAATGTCGATGCCTTCATCAAGGAGGTGCTCCGTGAGAGAAACCGTGAACTCGCTTACGAGGGACATTACCGCTGGGACCTCATGCGCACTGACAACGCTCTCGGCGATGCTACGCTCGGAGCAGTGGCTAAAAACAGATGGAACATGCCTGTGCCGAATTATGAAATCAGGATTTCCTACGGCGCAATCAAGCAGAACAGCGGATACCAAAACTGATAACCATGTAGTAAGGTCGGGATTTTAAACTGATTTCGACCAACTACTTATAAAAAGCAAGCTATACAATGAAAAAGAGAAATTTGATCATCGCTCTGGCAGCGTCAATCCTTTGCATCGGAGAAATCCATGCGCAGACACCGGTAATCCAGAGCCCTGCTATGCAATCTGACACAAATCAGGGCGTAGCCTTCGTGGAAGGAAAGACATTCGAGCAAGCTCTTGCCATGGCAAAAGAGGCAAACAAGATGCTCTTCGTGGACTGTTACACCAGTTGGTGCGGACCTTGCAAGATGATGGCGACACAGGTGTTCACCCGGAAAGCGGCAGGTGACTACTTCAACAAGGAGTTCGTCTCCATCAAGATAGATATGGAGAAGGGCGAAGGTCCTGCAGTGAAATCCCGCTTCGGCGTAAGGGCTTTCCCTACATTCCTCTTCATCGACCAGACAGGTAAGGAAATAAACCGCATAGTGGGTGGCGACAGAGACGTGGATAAATTCATAGCCAAGGTGAAGGAAGGACTCGGAACCAACAGCCTCTCTGCATTGGCTGAACGCTATGAGCGCGGTGAACGCGACACCACTTTCCTCTTTTCTTATCTCAAGGCACTGGACACGGCATACGACAGCAAGAAAAGTGCAGAAGTGGCAGGAGTGCTCCTCGCCGGCAATGAGAAGGACATGCTGACCAACAATAATCTCTATGAAGCCTTCGTCAATTATAATTCATCTCCCTTGACACCGGCTTTCCAGTATATGCTGGAGCACAAGAGCCAGTTTGAAGCAAAGTATGGCGCGCAGAATGTCAACATGGTGGCAGACAGGATATGGATGCAGTATCCGCTCTCGTATGTGAAGAAAAACGCTGACGGCACCGCAGACTTCGACAAAGCCGGTATGGATCACTACAAGGCTGAGATGAAGAAATGGGGCGTGGCAAAGTATGACCAGATATGTCTCAATGTGGATATCGCATGGGCTGAGGCTCGTGGCGACTGGAAGCAGTTTGTGGCGCTTTGCGACAAGCACATCAAGAAGTTCCATAGCGGAGATATGCACATCTACAACTGGGCTTTGAGACTGCAAAAGAACTGTCAGGACAAGGCAGTAAACAAAGTAGCCATAAAGTGGATGAAGAAACGTATCAAGGAGATAAAGGCAGAAGAAGCCAAGCTCCCACCTTTGAAGGAAGGAGAGATACGCGCCGCAGCGATGGTAAACTTTGCTGACGCATACGAGAAACTCATTAAGGAATTGGAATAAAAACACCTAATTCTCATATAAATTTCGAATCTTGAGACCGCATTACTATGACTGGATGCGGTCTCATTTTCATAAATAAGGGCTTTAAGAGTAGTATCAGTTAAAAAACAATAAATTAGGTGTCTTTATGTTGCAGTTTAAAGCGAAATGTCATACCTTTGTAATTTGATAGGTCTCTTTTTCTACAATAATGAAAGAAACAACAAAGGAAAAACAATTCAAGGCACTTTTCGAAAAATACTATACAAAGCTCTATTATTCGTCTCTGGCTATAGTCAGGGATGAAGACGACGCACGCGACATCGTAAACGATGTCTTTGCACATATATGGGAAAAGCATGACTCCTTTGAGGATACTGTCAACAGCATGTATCTCTACACCTCAATACGTCATAGAAGCCTCGACCATCTGAAAAAGAAAAAAGTACGCGATAACTATGCCAACAATTACATGAAGAACAATGACGAGGGATTCCTTTATGACGATGAAGAAGAGGAAAGGATCCGACAGATACAGAAGGTCATAGACAGGATGCCCGAAAAGACCAAATACGTGCTTGACCAATGCTACATGGAAGGAAAGAGATATATGGAGGTGGCCTCCGACATAGGCATTTCGCGGGATGGAGTGAGAAAACATATAGTCAAAGCACTCAGACTGTTGAGAGAAGCCTTTTCAAAAGATAAATAATCTTAACGCTATTACCCGAATCGCCCTCCAGGACATTATATATATAAAAAGGATAGGAAAAACAATGGACATAAACAATCATAAACCTGCAGACCAATGGGATGATAATGCCGACTCTCTAAGGGAGGACACCATCCTCACCGGCGATGGTGAAAACCGTCGCCTGATGGAGGAGTATGCCTTTGCCAGAATGATGGAGAAGAGCAAGAGCCCCGACGTAGGCAAGGAATGGAACAGATTCAGGACACAGCATATCCGCAGGACCGCCGGGCGAAGCACAAGCCGCTTGATATGGATATGGTCGGCGGCAGCCGTGATGATAATGGGAGTGATGACAGCTTTCTTCTGGTTTCAGCAGAAAGGACTTGCCACTGACCATTCCGACACGCTCGCCTATGTGGACGACACGGAATACATCGTGAAGGACAACGGCACCATCATCGCCTTCCAGGCCAACGATGCCCCCAAGACGGTGATGTTCGGATGCTCAAGGCATGATATGCACCCGATAGAGAAAGAGATGGAATGCGACAACGTGAAGGCAGGACCCGAGAAAGCCGTGGTATGCCCTTGGGCCAATCTCACTCCTGCCAACAAGACCATCAGCACGCCACGTGGCGGTACATACGAGATTACGCTGGCTGACGGCACCACTGTAATGCTCAATGCAGACAGCCGGCTGACTTTCCCTACTGCCTTTACGGGCAAGGAGCGCACAGTGACGCTAGTGGGCGAGGCTTTCTTCAAGGTGAAGAGCGACAAGGAGCATCCATTCATCGTGCAGACTCCACGCGTGACCACCACCGTATTGGGCACCGAGTTTGACGTGAAGGACTATGAGGACATGGCTCCCGAAGTCACCCTCGTGTCGGGATCAGTGAGGGTGAAGTCAAAGATAGCCGACCAGAAGGACCTCCTTCTGGAGCCAGACAGATATGTCCGACTGGTGAAGGGCTATGACCTGACAGCGCTGAAATGCGATGCAAGGCAGCGCACGCGATGGACAGCGGGCTATTTCTCTTACAGCAATGCCAAGCTCCTCACCGTGCTCAAGGATATGGGCAGATGGTATAATGTGGACATAGAGTTGACAGACACTCAGCTTGACGATTATCCGGTCAGTCTGGAGATAAGCCGCAGCTGCACTCTTGACGAGTTTGCCGAAACCCTCACCTCCCTCGGCTTCCTCTCCATCAAGCATGAAGGTGGCAAGATGATATTCTCCCTCGATAATCACTATGTCCCTGCAGTCAAACTCGTCCCGGTAAACGAGTTGTAGGCGGGGTGTGGTCTTGTTGTTCAGTTGTCTTGTTGTCTTGTTGTTTGCAGTAGCTTTCAGCAATGTATGTCAATCAGCAAAACAACCAAACCGCAAAACAACTAAACCACAAAACAACTAAACCACAAATCCATCTGGAAGACAGTACCGGACGAAGCGAGAGGAACCCCAGATTAGGAAAAAGGGAACTCTCTTTAGTGAAAAGGGAATAGGTAAAAGGTAACAGGAGAATACACTTGCCACTCATGGTTTCTCGCTATGGGGAAATCTCAAGCATATAAGTGTAATCTCCTGTTACCTTTTCCCTATTACCCATTACCTAAATAAAGTGTAATCTCCTATTACCTTTTATTTATTCCCTTTTCCCTATTACCTATCCAAGTCTGGAATACTATATCAAACCAAACAATAAGCATTGATAGAAAACCATTCGAACTGTACGGTTGAAACGGGCTGAAGGTCCAAAAAGCTCATAGCCCAGGGCATCGCCCTGGGTTATAACGACATGAATATACTCGCCCTGCAAGGGCAAAAGCGTAACAGACTCATTGTGTATAATGCTTTTGCCCTTGCGTATTGGGCATTTTCAACCGTACAGTTCGAAACCATTTTACGTTTTGACAAATATAAACCATTGGAGTTTGTTAATTTCTGCTAATTTTTTAGTTATTTATAAAAATTATTATAACAAAAACACTTGCAATTAGTTTTTTATTTGTATTTTTGCAACGGACTATTATAGCCTTGTTTTAATCATCACTATAAGACATTGTCTTACAAGATGACATAGAAGGCAGCCTACGCCGTGCAGAATATGGTAGAGTCATAACAATGATATAAGCTATACGAAGCGGAATGGGGCGGGAAGAAAATAGTCCTGACATATTTAAGGCGTTTATCTGACGCTCTGTTTGAGACCCACAGGAATCTTGCAAACTCCCACATTATAGTCTTGAACATAGCCAACGGTAGATGTCCCGGGTGTGATTACATCAATCCCGTGGAGACCTTGTAAGCACGTATTGTATCCTTATGGGTGCAGTGTATCTGTTTACGTAGGTCTCTTTACGGAGTCGTATATCATATCGGCGTGGGCTCTGACGTTGTCTGTTCAACTATAATAGGCGATGCAAGAGCCTCTGTGGGTGGGATAGACAACAGGTAGGTTCTCCCACGCTTTTTTTGTGCCATAATCCAACAATCGTTAACCCGTCGTCCAAAGGGGAACTGTGTCGGCATTATGTGTTTTTTATGAAAAAAATCTATTCTATTCTGTTTCTGCTTTTCTTTGTCTTCAGCCCTTGCCGGGTGCTGGCTGGAGACTTCTCGTTTGGACTTACTTCTCAAGGTCAGAACGCTTGGCTTGCCATTCCTCAACTTCCAGTTAGTCTGATTAACAATCTGCTTGGAGGAGGTGCAGGAGGTTATACCTACGAATGGGTTTCTGCAAAAGACGGGGAAGGAAAAATCCACATTGATAATGGCAATTTCTTCGGAGTCAAGGCCAAAGACATTTTTAATAACTTTGGATATGGCATTACCTTCGGCTATCAGCCAAAGTTCTCTATTTTAGGTGTATTCGTGAATGGTGGCTATAAGTTCCGACAATTCCGGATGCAACCAGACCGCACTTTGGACACCAAGGAGAAATACAAACTGAATTCATGGACTGCAGGTGCAACTTTACGTATTACCCCACTTATAGGATTGTACGAAGAAGATGGTTGGAGTCCTGTCGTTGAGGTAGGAACCAAATATAATAAGGTGTTCAGTTGTAAAGCACCCTATGAAAATGATAGAGACCAGTTTGGAAGTGGTTTTTCCACAACAATCGGAGTGGGTGTCCGTTTCGAAACAATATCTATAGCCGCATCTTACGAAATGGCAAACTATGATTACTTCAATAGAGATTTCGTTGCTATGGATGGCAGCAAACCTTATGCAGATATAAAATCCAAGAATCATAGCGTAACATTAAAAATGCAAATGGAATTCTAACAAAATCGCATAAACATGAGAAAATACAGATACATTTTCATCCTGATAGCTAATATGCTATGGATGAACTGTTTTGCCGCATGTGCTCCTACAGCCAAGAAAGGAGCAAAGGCAAAGCAGAAGACAGAAATAGCTGTCTGCAATGACTGGATTCATCCTGACAAGATAGCTTACCGGGAATTGGGTCAGAAACTTACAGACATCCTTATCAATGCCAAAAGGATAAACGTCTATTCCCTTACACCAAAAGAGAAACTGAATTCCGATGACTATGAGGTGGATGCTCACTTTGTGAGAGATTCCTTACTATGCCGGCTCTCCAAGGAGCAAGCCACGGTTCTTGCATACAACCTGATTTCGAATGGGGCCAACTATCACAAGGATTCCACCCTGATTATCATGTCTCCTTATTATCCAGTTCTGGAATTTGAATACATTAAGAAGAAAGAGACAGCGCATGTCATAATATCACTGAGCGACTACTCATGGTCTATAAAATATGACGGAAAAGTATTGTTCAGATACAATTATGCAAGCGGAACATTCATAAGGAGATTCTGTGAATATTTTCTTAATAAAGAGAAAGGAAAGAAATGATGGACAAAATATACAAGTGGTTGCCGATGTGCATAATGTGCATGTTGGTAGGAATGAAATCTGTAAATGCCCAGACCTTGCATACAATAGTTTTCTGCAACACGATAGATGAAAGCATCGGTCAAAGCATGAGATTGGAATTTCTGAATATGAAGAACCAAGTAAAGACTTGGGCAGGACTTATTGACTATGATGAAGACCACCATGAACTGGATGGCGTGAATTGTACTCGTGCCAATCTGAAGGCTGTTATTGATGAGATGGATGTGGAAGCCGACGATGTAATTCTGACTTTTTATGGAGGACATGGTTCGCATGCCGAAAACGATCCTGACCCATGGCCGCAGTATCTGATGAATAGCGGATTTGAAAATCAAGGTAACTGGGTTCCAATGGCTTCGCTGCAAAAGTGGATTGAGGCAAAGAATGCTCGGCTGTCTGTTATCATTTCGAATTGTTGTAACGTGGTTCAAAGTGCAACAACCAAAAAGCCTTTATGGGCCATGGGAGGAGACTACACAAGACTTGATGGACTTAATAGCCAGAATTTCAAAAAACTCTTTGCAGCCAAAGGTACGGTAATGGCAACTTCAAGTAAAGTGCCAGAACCCTCATGGTGTGGAATACCTGATGGAGGTCTATATACATGCGATTTCATACAAGCTATGAAACTCGTAGGAACAGGGGCGGTCGCACCAGATTGGAATTCTGTCTTGAATAAAGCATACGAATTGTGTGCAGCTCGCGACATTGTTGACAGTGATGGACAGCATCACAAGCAACATCCATATCAGAAATTCTATTCACGTGGTGGCTCTGTTCCTCCACCTGCTCCTCCAACTCCAAGACCACGTGTGGATAGCGACCCTTTAGGACAAGCTCTTCTTGATATACTTGACAAGGACAAAGGTCAATCTGACAGATTGTCTATGATTCCTCGTATTGTCAGCAAATACTTTGGCAATTATAAAAAGGTAATGACTGTAGGCACAGACATGGAAACTGCTGTTGACTATGAAGATCCAACGGATTTTCTGCGCAGGATTTGTTTGTCTCCATTCATCAAACGTGTCAATATCGTAAATAGGCAAGGAGAAATATTGACCGTACATGAAGTTAGAACAAAATAATTACACAAAGATGAATAATATAAAAACCATACTTCTTTTTTTCCTGTGTATGATTTCAATGAACATCTCGGCGCAGGAAGAACTGACTCCATCTCAAAAGGTAGAATTCCAAAACCGGGTAAAGCAGAAGGTCGAAGAGTTTCAAGAAGCCCTTTCACGCATCGTCAACAAAGGGCTCGAACATGAGATAAGAAAAGAAAGCGTCACATTCCTTCTGCAACTGTTCATGGGTGAAGGTGAACCTTATGATTATTATGATGAGGAAGCTGATATGCGAATCCACAGTACTGGAGTAAGAATGCAGACATCAAGTATATATAGGACCAACGCCCAATCACAGAAGTTGAAGAATTACATATACAAGCTTTATGACCCAAATACAGGGCTGTCAAGTTTGCCCTATACAAAGATTGTCATTGAATCTGCTTCTGCCGTCAGGGTTGACAATATTGAAAAGGTCGGTGACCACTATGAGTGCATAGCTTATTTCAGCCAGAAGTTCATAGGATATAGAGATGGCAGAGTAGGGTATAGTGATGTAGCTACAAAAAAAATAAGATGTTACATCAATCATATTGACATTCCGACAGGCAAAAGAATATTCGAAGCGAAACTCGGTGATATATATGTACTCTCTACAAAGAAATATTAGAATGAGATTATTTGCAACCATAGCCCTATTTGTCTGTATTTTGCAGGCAATAGGGCAAAATCATTTACCAGACCCAACTCTTGACAGAGATTTTGCAGCACAAGTGAAAAGTGTCAACGAATTCATTGCAAGATTCAACGGAGACGAAACCAAGCCTGAACTTAAATCGGACTCCGTAAGACGTAATAATTTGCTGTCTCTATTTGATTTCAAAATGCCTCATGGTGGTTTGGATGATAATGATTTCAAGAAACTTCTGTCAGACTTCGTTACAGAGGTCGCTGGCTGGAATAAAGGCCTTTCAATATCCTCATGCGGAACTGTTGCAGAAGCTGTATGTCTGTTCAAATTCGAAGGAAAGGAAAAAGAAATCACCCTTCTTCTACAACGTGAGCAAACCACAAAAGGAAACCAGAGATGGGCATTGACAGGCGTAAAAGGAATGGAAAGCCTCGGATTGTTTAACGAAAAAAGGATTACAATTAGTCCTGTAGATCATGAGACACATTTTATCAGTCTTCAAGATCTGTTTCAGTCTAACCATCGGTTAATCCCTTCTATGCGCTCTAAGAACATTGAAGTTGACCAGATGTCGTTTTTATTTGGATTGTCCGTAGCTAAGAAGATAGATTTCGTCAACATTAAGAATCTACGTTTCCATTTTCTTGACATTCCGAATTTCATAATTGTGATTGAAGAAATCGGAAGAAAGGGTACAAATAGCGGCTGGCTCATCAGACATTTGGAGAAAGCAGACAATGAAATCAAGAAACAATATCTAAATGAACTATTTCACAGGACAGAACTATGAAACATATAAAAATCTTATCACTCGCAATATTCTTGTTGATGCCATTTTCTGGCAGAGCGCAGCATCTGTATTACAGAATGGATGTTGCCACCAACAACGTCTATTCTTTTGCAGTGGCTAATCTGGCAACTGCAGGACTGAATGCTTTGACAGACATGATGCTCTTTGACAATGCTTATACATATACCTATATTCAGGATGTGGATAAGACAAAAGGCATAAACATCAAGAATCCTGATGTCTTGGGAATAACGGCAAGAGACGTATTCGGTGACATTACAGCAGGAGCGAAATTGGGATATCAGAGTTTTTATCCAGGAAACTTCAACTGGGGTATATATGGATCTGCACATTATAGAATCAATCAGTATAAAGTGGAAAATCAAGGTAATGATTCTTATTGCTGGAACAATGTTCATCGATTGATGTTGGGTGGAGGTCTGCTCTTGAATTTTGGAAGCATAGAAAGCAGTACAAGATTTGTACTTGAAGCGAGCCTGAGATATGAATTGCCTGTAAGCTACAAGGGCATAAGTGAGATGAAGCAATCTGATATGCTCAACAAAGGATTATCCAGTCACTACGCTTTGAGAATCAATGGCAATGGTGTCCTGCAAGGTCTGGGAGTTTATGCAGACATTCCTCATTATAGTTTGTTCAAGAAATCAGGAATGCAATATGGAACCCCTGACGTGAAGATGTATTCTTTTGGTATCATGTACACGATAACACCATGGAAAATAAAAGATATTTACTAAACTTCGCAGCTTTAGTCTGCATGCTGTTGGTTATAGGACATCAGCAATCAAAAGCGGAAATACCAACGCCAACGTGTGTGAAGACTTTCTATGATGGCATGCAGCAACTCTCGGATGTCTCAGACCCTAACAAGGCTTATTATATAAGCAAGAAGATGAATGAGTGCTTCTATGGATTGGACATCAGCGTAAGTGGCATTCCTTTGCCTAACGATTTCAGATTCTTTGATATAGACAAGCCGAAGATTTCGCATGATGACAATCTGTTGAATTCTGCAACATATATAAATAGGCTTAGCGAATATATTTATAGAACGCGTATCATGAAAGTCAGATATGCTATTATGAAATCAGAATTAACAGGTGATCAACCTGATTTCCACAAGGGACGACTGGCTATATCCGCATGTCTGGTATCCACGTATGTAGAAAAGACATATACATTGAATGGTTATGATAAAACTTTCGTGGACACAGTCTATTCAGATTATTCCAATGGGAAAATAAGCGAGATAAGGAATGGCAATGGTGCGAATGTAGTAAACATCAACACTTTGAGAGTAAAAGCGGCCTTAGCCTATCGCTCTGGTAATCTGAATGAGGCTTACAGATGCTATGAACAAATAATTTCCATTGAATCCAAAGATGCTGACGCTCTGTATAGAATAGGATTGATGACATATTATCAGCAAGGATGCGCGTTCTCAAAGAAATCCGTTGCTCGGCGAAAAGGATTAGAGTATATGGAACAAGCCAGAAGTTACGGGAAGGGCAACATAGTAATTAAAGCGGAAAATGTCTTGCATAACTGGAAATATCCGATAATATGATTCTGAGAATCTGACGTCTCTATGGGGAAGAACTTGGTGGCATGTTTTGCTTCGTATCACAAGACGATGTAGCATTCAACTCATGCTCATACCAAACCCCTAACATATCATGCATGGCAATTTCCTCCACTATTGCCTAACATAAGAATAATGTAGCTTGTCAATCAACGATAGGCTACATTTTTCCATTTGTAGAAATGCTATTTCAGACAATTGTTAAGCGCTGGAAATTCTTCGTCCATATTGCCAATAGCGCATCAATAACTACTTGATTTCCAATCTTTATTTTGGGGTGGTGATATCTATTTGAGCATATCAAGAATTGTCTTATCCCTAACGAGAGAGGTCATTACGATGTAAAAGCATAGCTATTACTCTGTAATATCATAGCTTTTACCATCCAATATCTATGCTTTTACCGCCTAATATCATAGTTATTACAACAAGCCCCCCAAAAATCCGACGATAGCCATCCCCAACCCGTCCTTGAAGGGGCAAGCCCCCCCCTCCTGTTCACACTGGGGGATGATTGGTTAGGCACAGGCTACTTGAGACTCAAGCTGACAATACGTAACCAAAGAAAAGCCCCTCCAGAGAGAGGTTGGGGAGGGCTCCTTCTTAGGGGTAGGTGAGGGCTTTTGACCTGTTTTGATATCTATTTAACATCTATTCACAACTTTTCGGCAGTAATTCGCAAAAAATAATTTAGGTATAGGCGTTTAGAGCGCACTACTTAAAAATAATTCCGTACCTTTGCAGTATGGAAAATAGAAATATATTTAAAGGTGTGAAGTCAATTGATTTTTACCA
>CAKQPF010000022.1 GCA_934256705.1 uncultured Prevotella sp. | reverse complement strand
TATTTCTATCACCCGATGTACGCTTTGTATTGCGTGGTCATTTTGTCAATGACTCTTCTTACTTAGCGCAACGAGGGGTGACTTGCCTAATGCCATGAAAGAACTCGTCTAACTGCGGCATAGTTGGATTTAAGGCAATAATAATTGCCATATGCAAAGATACGAATATTTTCTCAAAAAAATATGAAAACAACTGCAAAAAACGCATAAATCATAAAATTTCACATTATTTAACCACAAATATTATAATAGTAACTATTCAACGGTAGGTGCATGACGAATCATCAAACCTCAAACAAGGCTTGAATTGCAATAAAAGGAGATCACCAACATGATTGTAGGCATTAAGTTCATCAGTGAATACCATTGAACCCTCACCAATATACTGACCGATGATAGGAAGAAGAGTTGACCTGTCAGTCTTTTCCACAACCATTGCACGGACATAGGACACAAACTCTTCGTCACGATTTGCATTGGTTATTGAAGAACGCTCAATCATTCCTAATACAGGTGTCTTGGTCTTTGTGGAACGACCCTGTGTGTTTGGTGTACGCATTGACTTGTGCTTTCATTTCTTCTTGCCACCTATATATAACTTCATCACACTCCACTTCACCTTTCAGAGCTTCAGAATCATCCTGCTTATAGAGTGAACGTACCTTGTGAAGCATATACCATGCGGTTTTCTGAGTGACCTTGATGTCACGTGCTAACTAACAGGAGGAAATACCCTTCTTGTAAGAAGATATAAGATACATTGCAATGAACCACTTTATAAGCGAAAGGTTTGAAATTTCTCCAGAAATGTTTTTTCGTTATGTGTATAACATTTCCATGATATGTTAAATAGAAATAATAAGCACCACCTGTAATAGGTAGTGCTCGTTTGTTATTTGGGGGCTAATTGTATATAATTGCCAAAAGTATATCGTTGAAGAACTTTCATATGTGCACTATTGCTGTCAGAGTTTCTTGGTGAAGCAACGGCGGCGCTTATGCTGACGGTTTTCAAAGTATGCCCATTGCGACTGGATCTTGCTGTTGGACTCCAGTTCTACGTTGGTTTCCACCTGCTTGAAACCACCTTTGATGAAATTAGGGTGAAGGTCGGAGATGAAAACGGCATTGAGACCTTTGCCTTGATATTCCGGCAAAACAGCGCCAAGAAGCAGGTCTGCCGTCTCGGAATGCTTCCATTTCAGGGCTTTCAGGAGATGCCACCAACCGAACGGGAAAAGTTTTCCTCCTGATTTCTGCAATGCCTTTGAGAGGGACGGCATGGCTACGCCACATGCCACGACTCTCTCGTCCTTGTCCAAAACGAGCGATATGAGGTCGATGTCGAGTACCATGCAGTACATGTCCAGATAGTCACGTTTCTGTCGCTCAGTGAGCTCGCTATAGCCAAAAAGCGGTTTGAATGCTTCGTTGATGCAAGTGAAGAATGAACTGCCGTATTTACCGAGGAACTTCTTCATGGACATATTGCGAGGTGCTAGATGAAGGTCATACTTGCGGCGCACTATGTCTGCTATGCGTACCATCTTCTCTGGCATTACCTCTGGTATCTGGACATTGAATTCGACCCAGTCAGTCTCCTTCTCGAAACCAAGGGCTTCGAGATGATCCTTATAGTATGGGAAATTATAGATAGTAGCGGAGGTGGAGAGCTCATCAAAGCCTTCGATAAGCATTCCTTCATGGTCCATATCCGTGAAACCCATCGGTCCCTGGATGCTGTCCATACCTTTGGATCTGCCCCACTCTTCCACAGACTTCAGAAGCGATGCGCTAACCTCACGGTCGTCAATGAAATCAATCCATCCGAAGCGCACCGTGCGGATATTCCATGACTCATTGGCCTTATGATTGATGATGGCAGCCACTCTACCCACTATCTTACCTGCATCATCGTATGCAAGGAAGAATTTAGCCTCACAAAACTCGAAGGCTGCATTCTTCTCTGGTGAAAATGTATTGAGCAGGTCTATCATAAGTTCCGGCACTGCATACTCATTGCCTTTGTAGAGAGTATAGTTGAAATTTATGAAATCCTTGAGCTGGCTACGAGTTTCTACATCCTTTATTCTAATCATAAACAATAGTCTTTATAGGTCAAAACGGAGGGGCGATAATGTAATGATGCTTCGCTTGCCACCCTACTCTACACGATGTTGGATATAAAAGAAAAGCCTTTAGGAGCAAGCGCATCTAATTATTACACAAAGAAAAGCGCTCACATTGCCCAGCGGACTGAACTAATGTGAGCGCTTTAATTATGTCTTTACGATGTAATTCGCAAGATATTATTCAGCCTTAGCCTCTTCAGCTGCTGGAGCCTCAGTGGTCTCAGCGGCAGCTTCAGTAGCCTGAGCAACGGCAGCAGACTTGCGACCACGACGTGTCTTCTTGGCAGCCTTAGGAGCCTTAGCCATGTTCTCGTCGAAGTCAACGAGCTCGATGAATGCTACCTCAGCAGCGTCACCCTGACGGGTACCGAGCTTGATGATACGTGTGTATCCACCTGGACGGTCAGCTACCTTCTCAGCGATAACCTTGAAGAGCTCAGTCACAGCGTACTTGTTCTGCAAGTAGCTGAATACTACACGACGGCTGTTGGTAGTATCGTCCTTAGAGCGTGTGATCAGTGGCTCAACGTACATCTTGAGAGCCTTTGCCTTTGCGAGAGTCGTAGTGATTCTTTTGTGCATGATCAGCGAGATAGCCATGTTAGCGAGCATAGCGTTACGATGAGATGCAGTACGACCCAGATGGTTGAATTTCTTATTGTGTCTCATTTTGAGTTTTCTTTGTTTTTGAAGATTTAGTATTGAATCTGATTAAAATATCGGAATGAGATGTCTGCTTGGAGTTTGCCTCAAGCAAACATCTCTTTCCGTAGGTTTCAATCTATCAACTTTAATCTTGATTAAGTTTATATTTTGAAATATCGGTTCCAAACGACAGATTCAGACCCTCGAGCAAATCATCAAGCTCTGAGAGCGATTTCTTACCAAAGTTGCGGAACTTGAGGAGGTCAGTCTTGTTGTACTGAACGAGGTCTCCGAGAGTATCTACATCAGCAGCCTTCAGACAGTTGAGGGCACGAACGCTGAGGTTCATGTCAACGAGACGTGTCTTGAGCAATTGACGCATGTGGAGAATCTCTTCATCAAACTCCTGATTGCCCTCTACGTCAGGGTTTTCAAGAGTAATCTTCTCATCAGAGAAGAGCATGAAGTGATGGATCAGTATCTTTGCTGCTTCCTTAAGTGCATCCTTCGGGTGGATGGAACCATCCGTAGTAACCTCGATGACGAGCTTATCATAGTCAGTCTTCTGCTCTACGCGGTAAGGCTCGACAGCAAACTTGACGTTACGGATAGGAGTGTAGATGGAATCAATCGCTATACAGTTGACATCAGTGCAATAGATGCGGTTCTCATCAGAAGGCACGTAACCACGTCCCTTGTTGATGGTAAGCTCGATCTGCATTGATGCCTTCGTATCTAAATGACAAATCACCAAATCAGGGTTTAACACTTCAAATCCAGTCAGATACTTGCTGATGTCACCAGCTGTGAATTCGTCAGAATTCTCGATGGTGATACTTACTTTCTCGTTCTCGAATTCTTCTACTATCTGCTTGAATCTAACTTGCTTGAGATTCAAGATTATGTTGGTTACATCTTCCTTTACGCCAGGCACAGAGGAGAACTCGTGCTCAACGCCGTCAATACGGATGGTATTGATGGCATAACCTTCGAGCGATGAAAGAAGGATGCGGCGGAGGGCATTACCGATAGTAATACCGAAACCAGGCTCAAGAGGACGAAACTCGAACTTGCCGACCTTGTCCGTAGCCTCCAACATCACAACTTTATCAGGTTTTTGAAATGCTAATATCGCCATTAATTTAATGATTATTTAGAGTACAACTCAACGATTAACTGCTCCTTAATGTTCTCAGGAATATCTGCACGCTCAGGACGGTGGAGGAACTTACCGGACTTGGTGTTGTTGTCCCACTCGATCCAAGGGTACTTGCTGTGGTTGAAACCAGCGAGGTTAGCCTCGATAACTTCGAGAGACTTAGACTTCTCGCGAACAGCGATGACCTGTCCAGGCTTAACTGAGAAAGAAGGGATGTTAACCACGTTACCATCAACAGTGATGTGCTTGTGGCCAACTAACTGACGAGCAGCACGACGAGTTGGAGCGATACCGAGACGGAACACCACATTGTCGAGGCGGCTCTCAAGGAGCTGGAGAAGGTTCTCACCCTTAATGCCTTCCATCTTAGATGCCTTCTCAAACAAAATACGGAACTGGCGCTCGAGTACACCATAAGTGTACTTGGCCTTCTGCTTCTCTGCCAACATGACACCATACTCAGACTGCTTTCTGCGACGATCGTGACCATGCTGTCCAGGAGCGAAGTTTCTCTTGGACAAAACTTTTTCTGAACCGAGGATGGCTTCGCCAAAACGACGGTCGATTCTTGATTTCGGACCTGTATATCTAGCCATAATTGCTAATTACTTTTGTTTTTGTGATTAATAGTAAATGAAGCTTGAGAATGAATGTATCCCATTCTTCATTCTTCATTTATTATACGCGACGACGCTTAGGAGGACGACATCCGTTGTGTGGAAGTGGAGTAACGTCGATGATCTCCATTACCTCGATACCTGCTGAGTGGCAAGCACGGATAGCGCTTTCACGACCGTTACCAGGACCCTTGACGTATGCCTTGACCTTGCGGAGACCGAGGTCGTAAGCTACCTTTGCACAATCCTCAGCAGCCATCTGAGCAGCGTAAGGAGTGTTCTTCTTGCTACCACGGAATCCCATCTTACCTGCAGAAGACCAGGAGATAACCTGACCCTCAGAGTTTGCAAGTGATACTATGATGTTGTTGAAAGAGCTGTGAACATGAAGCTGTCCAAGCGCATCAACCTTTACATTTCTTTTCTTGTTAGTTGTTGCTTGTTTCTTTGCCATGACTTTTGAAATAAGTTTTAAAAGTTAATGTAATTAGAACTCAGAAAAAAGAAGTAAGACAATCTCTTCGTTCTTCATTCCTTATTCTTTATTACTTAGTGGCCTTCTTCTTATTAGCAACAGTCTTCTTCTTACCCTTACGAGTACGGGCATTGTTCTTAGTGCTCTGACCGCGAACAGGAAGACCGTTACGATGACGGATTCCACGATAGCAACCAATATCCATCAGTCGCTTGATGTTCAACTGGATCTCTGAACGGAGATCACCTTCAACCTTGAATTCAGCGCCGATAATTTCACGGATCTTGGCAGCCTCGTCGTCAGTCCAATCGCACACCTTTGTGTCGCGGCTAACACCGGCTTTATCCAATATCTTTGCTGAACTACTTCGACCGATACCATAGATATAGGTCAATGCGATTTCGCCACGCTTGTTCTGGGGCAAATCTACTCCAACAATTCTTATTGCCATGTTGTAATGATGTAAATAAAAAATTAATAAATTGTTTTTTAACCCTGACGAAGTTTAAACTTAGGGTTCTTCTTGTTGATGAGGTACAGACGACCCTTACGACGAACGATCTTGCAGTCAGCTGTACGTTTTTTTAATGATGCTCTTGTCTTCATATTATATATAAGATATATTATTTGTATCGAAATACAATACGACCTTTGGTGAGGTCATAAGGACTCATCTCAACCTTCACCTTGTCACCAGGAAGTATCTTGATGTAGTGCATCCTCATTTTGCCAGAGATATGTGCTGTTATAGGGCAGCCGTTCTCCAACTCAACACGGAACATCGCATTGCTCAATGCCTCGACGATTGTTCCATCCTGTTCTATAGCAGATTGTTTTGCCATAATAGAGTGCTAAGATTTTAAAACGCGTTCAATTTCTTCAAAAGTAGATAAAATTTCAGCCCTGCCCTTATAGACAGCCACCGTATGCTCGAAGTGAGCGGCAGGTTTCCTGTCCCTGCTGATGATTGACCATTTGTCTTGAGCAAGACATATACTGCGATCACCCATGGTAATCATCGGCTCGATCGCAATGCACATACCAGACTTGAGTTGTTTTCCGTGTCCCTGCTTGCCATAGTTGGGAACCTGAGGTTCCTCATGCATTTCCTTTCCGATACCATGACCGGTAAGCTCACGCACTACACCATAGCCGTAAGATTCACAGTAATCCTGTACAGCCTGTCCTATGTCACCTATACGGTTTCCAGCGACGGCTTTCTCTATTCCGGCATATAGACTCTCTTTGGTAACACGCAGAAGAGTCCTGACATCCTCTGACACATTGCCCACCTCAAAGGTATAAGCAGAGTCGCCATTATAACCAGCAAGAAGTGTGCCACAATCTATAGATATGACATCTCCGTCATGTAAAACTGTTTTATTGTCAGGTATGCCATGTACTACGACATCATTGACAGATGTGCAGATACTTGCGGGGAACGGCTCTCCAAAAGGATTGGGGAAGTTCTTGAACGTAGGTATAGCACCATGATCACGAATAAACTCTTCCGCTATTCTGTCCAGTTGGAGAGTCGTCACACCAGGTTTTATGTGTTTAGCTAATTCGCCAAGCGTTTTACCAACGAGTTGGTTCGCTTGACGCATTAGTTCTATTTCATCTTCCGTCTTCAGAAATATAGCCATTTCGCAAGACAGAATTAGTAAGCATTTACACCGTTCTGTGGACGAGTACGACCAGACTTGAGGAGACCGTCATAGTGACGCATCATCAAGTGTGACTGAATCTGCTGGATGGTGTCAATGACCACACCGACGAGAATCAGGAGGGAGGTACCTCCGAAGAACTGTGAGAATGCCTGCTGTACGTTGAGCAAACCAGCGAGTGCAGGCATAATAGCAATGAAGGCGATGAACAATGAGCCTGGGAGGGTGAGGCGTGACATAATCTCTTCGATATAGTTAGCCGTGTCCTGACCTGGCTTGACTCCAGGGATGAAGCCATTGTTACGCTTCATGTCTTCAGCCATTTGTGTTGGGTTGAGAGTGATTGCAGTGTAGAAATATGTGAACGCCACGATGAGCACCACATATACTACATTGTAAAGCAGGCTTCTGTTATCCAACATAGAGCGGGTGAACCAACCGGCACCATCAGACTGATACTGTACAATAGCCAATGGTATGAACATCAAAGCCTGGGCAAAGATGATAGGCATTACATTGGCAGCGAACAGTTTCAATGGGATGTACTGACGTGCACCACCCAACTGCTGAGTATTACCAACGACCTTCTTTGCATACTGTACAGGAACCTTGCGGGTGCCTTGTACAAGAAGTATAGCCGCACATACAACTGCATAGAGGATAAGGATTTCAGCGATGAACATCACGAGACCACCACTTGTGATAGCAGTGAAACGGCTACCTACCTCCTGGAAGAAGGCCTGTGGAAGACGAGCAATAATACCGATCATGATGATCATGGAAATACCGTTACCCACGCCCTTATCAGTAATACGCTCACCCAACCAGAGGATGAACATACTGCCTGCAGCGAGTATGATAGTGGCAGGAATCATGAATTCCGTCCAGGATATACCTGAAGCAAGGGCACCAGCGGACTGCATCTTCAGGTTCATCAGATAAGATGGAGCCTGGAAGAGGAGGATAGCGACTGTCAAGTAACGAGTGTACTGTGCAATCTTCTTTCTTCCGCTCTCGCCATCGCGCTGCATCTTCTGGAAAGAAGGTACAGCGATGGCTACGAGCTGCATTACGATGGAAGCAGAGATGTAAGGCATTATACCAAGCGCAAAAATGGATGCGTTGGAGAATGCACCACCAGAAAACATGTCAAGAAGTGACATAAGTCCACCAGCAGTCTGCTGTTGCAGGCGCTCAAGGTTACCAGGGTTGATACCTGGGAGAACTACGAACGAACCGAAACGGTATATTGCAACAAACAGGAGGGTGATGAGGAGTCGCATACGCAAATCCTCAACCTTCCAACAGTTTCTAAGTGTCTCTATAAACTTTTTCATTTAATTAAAGTATAACAGTGTTACCACCTGCTGCCTTGATAGCTTCTTCAGCAGCCTTAGAGAAAGCATTAGCCTTAACAGTGAGAGCAGCCTTGATTTCACCGTTGGCAAGAACCTTTACGAGTTCCTTGCCGTTGGTAAGACCAGCCTGGATGAGCTGTTCGATACCGATTTCAGTGAATCCCTTGCTCTCAGCAAGTTTCTGGAGTGTTGACAGATTAACTGCGAAGTACTCCTTATGGTTGATGTTCTTGAATCCGAACTTAGGAACGCGACGCTGGAGAGGCATCTGACCACCTTCGAATCCGATCTTTCTCTTATAACCAGAGCGAGCCTTAGCACCCTTGTGACCACGAGTAGAAGTACCACCCAGACCAGAACCTGGTCCACGACCGATACGACGACGTGAATGAGTAGAGCCAGCTGCTGGCTTCAAATTATTTAATTTCATAGTCGTTCAGTTTAATTATGTTTAGTTATTCTACTACGGTAACGAGGTGGAAAACCTTGCGTACCATACCGCGAACTGCAGGGGTATCTTCCTTCTCTACAACCTGAGAGATTTTACGGAGTCCCAGTGCCTGAAGAGTGCGCTTCTGATCGAGAGTAGCACCGATACGGCTCTTTATCTGCTTGATCTTAATTGTTGCCATTATGAAGTACCTCCTTATTATCCGTTAAACACTTTATCCATACTGATACCACGATCGTTAGCTACAGTTCTTGCATCACGCATCTTGCTGAGAGCGAGAATAGTAGCCTTTACAAGGTTGTGAGGGTTAGAGCTACCCTTAGACTTTGCAAGCACATCATTGATACCAACACTCTCGAGCACGGCACGCATAGCGCCACCAGCAACAAGACCAGTACCCTTAGCAGCAGGCTTCAGGAAAACCTGAGCGCCACCGAAGGAAACTTCCATCTCGTGTGGGATAGTGCCCTTGATAACAGGAACCTTAACGAGGTTCTTCTTAGCAGACTCAACGCCCTTGGCGATGGCAGCAGTAACCTCACCGGCCTTACCAAGACCCCATCCGATTACACCATTACCGTCACCTACAACGACAATAGCAGCGAATGTGAATGTGCGACCACCCTTTGTTACCTTAGTAACACGGTTAATAGCAACGAGTCTATCCTTTAATTCAACGTCACTGTTTACTTTTACTTTATTCATTGCCATATTATCGTTTAGAAGTTAAGACCTGCATTACGAGCTGCGTCAGCGAGAGCCTTAACGCGTCCGTGATAGAGATAACCGTTACGGTCGAACACTACTGTAGTGATTCCAGCAGCCTGTGCCTTCTCAGCAACGAGAGCACCAACCTTCTCTGCCTGCGCGATCTTTGGCATGTGCTCAAGACCGAGTGAAGAAGCAGAAGCAAGGGTCTGACCAGTTACGTCGTTAATAATCTGAACATAAATCTGCTTGTTGCTACGGAAAACGCTCATACGTGGGCGCTCAGCAGTACCGTTTACGTTCTTACGAATTCTGTACTTTAACTTGATTCGTCTTTCTACTTTCTTTGTTGTCATAATCGTAATTTTTTAAAGGTTACTTAGCTGAAGCTGACTTACCAGACTTTCTGCGAATAACCTCACCCTGGAACAGGATACCCTTACCCTTATAAGGTTCTGGCTTACGGAAAGAACGGATCTTAGCACAAATGAGACCAAGCAACTGCTTGTCAGCACACTCGAGGATAATGAGAGGGTTCTGATTACGCTCAGACTTTGTCTCTACCTTAACCTCCTTAGGGAGCTGCATGAAGATTGGGTGAGTGAAACCGAGTGAGAACTCAATGATGTTACCCTGGTTAGAAACACGGTAACCTACACCAACGAGCTCGAGCACCTTCTTGTAACCCTCGCTTACACCGACAACCATGTTGTTTACCAAAGAACGGTAGAGACCATGGAAAGCCTGCTTCTGCTTGTAGTTAACTGGGCTGTTCTCATCAACTTCGAATACGATATGATTATCTTCAACCTTTACGATAATAGAAGAGTCAACCTTCTGAGAAAGTTCACCCTTAGGACCCTTAACGGTTACAACGCCATCCTTGAGGGAAACAGTAACGCCTGCAGGGATACTAATTGGCAATTTACCTATTCTTGACATATTCTAAATCCTCCAATTAATATACATAGCAAAGAACCTCACCACCGATCTTGAGATCAGCAGCCTCTTTGTTAGTCATTACACCCTGGGATGTGGACAAGATAGCGATGCCCAATCCGTTGATAACACGAGGCATATCCTTGTAACCAGTGTACTTACGGAGACCTGGTGTAGATACGCGCTTCAAACACTTGATAGCGTTCTTCTTGGTCTGTGGGTCATACTTCAAGGCAACCTTGATAGAACCCTGAGGACCATCCTCAATGAACTTGTAGTTCAAGATGTAACCCTTCTCGAAGAGAATCTTAGTGATCTCCTTCTTCAGGTTAGACGCAGGAATTTCAACGACACGGTGATTAGCCATGATCGCATTTCTGAGTCTTGTCAGATAATCTGCTATTGGATCTGTCATAAAAAAAATTGTTTAATTAATCGGGACACTCCCGACAATATTAAATAAATAGAAAATTGAAATTATGTTTTCTTGTTCAGGTAATGAGGTTGTAAGGCTTGATTTATACTGCTCGATGCAGTCTAACTGGGCAGCTGATAGAAGAGCACCCACCCGACAAGCTCTTACACCTTAAAACCTTAATTAAGCATTTTGCTTACCAACTTGCCTTCTTAACACCTGGGATAAGACCGGCAGAAGCCATCTCACGGAACTGGATACGAGAGATACCGAACTGACGGATATAACCCTTTGGACGACCGGTGATCTTGCAACGGTTGTGCAAACGGATTGGGTTAGCGTTCTTAGGAATGCTCTGGAGCTTACGAGCAGCCTCATATGCTTCCATTGGATCGTCGCTTGTGTTGACGATCTTCTTCAGAGCAGCACGCTTCTCAGCATAGCGAGCAACGAGCTTAGCACGCTTAACCTCGCGGGCTTTCATTGATTCTTTTGCCATATCGATTAGTCGTTTTTAGCGTTTTTGAAAGGAAGACCGAATGCCTTGAGGAGTGCGTAACCCTCTTCGTCGGTCTTGGCAGTTGTAACGAATGTGATATTCATACCCTGGATGCGGTCGATAGAATCGATGTTGATCTCAGGGAAGATAATCTGCTCCTGAATACCGAGAGTATAGTTGCCGCGTCCGTCAAGCTTGGACTCGATACCCTTGAAGTCACGGATACGTGGGAGAGCAACGCGAACGAGCTTTTCGAGGAACTCATACATGCGCTCACGACGGAGAGTAACCATAACGCCGATAGGCATCTTCTTACGGAGCTTGAAGTTAGCGATATCCTTCTTTGAGTAAGTAGCAACGGCCTTCTGACCGGTGATAGTTGTAATCTCATTGATAGCGACATCGATAATCTTCTTATCCTGGGTAGCGTCACCGAGACCCATGTTGATAACGATCTTCTTCAGGACAGGAATCTGCATTGCTGAAGAATAGTTGAACTGCTTCTGGAGGTCAGAAGCTATAGTTTCCTTGTAAACTTTCTTTAACTGTGCTGTATCCATTATTTAATCTCCTCTCCTGATTTTTTAGCAATACGAACGACATTCTTACCTTCGTGCTTGATGGAAACACGGGTAGCCTTACCGCTCTTAGGATCTATGAGGCTTACATTAGAAACATGTATAGGAGCCTCCTGCTTTACGATACCGCCCTGAGGGTTCTGTGCAGATGGCTTCTGGCTCTTGGAAACCATGTTGATTCCCTCAACGATTACTCGCTGGTCGTCAACAAGGACCTTCTGTACCTTACCCTTCTTGCCCTTGTCCTTACCGGCGAGAACGATAACTGTATCGTTTTTCTTAATATGTAACTTGCTCATTTCTTGACTTGTTTTTAAAAATTAATTAAAGAACTTCAGGTGCCAGAGAAACGACTTTCATATTTACCGCACGGAGTTCACGAGCCACAGGACCGAAGATACGGCTACCACGGAGCTCACCAGCGTTGTTGAGGAGAACACATGCGTTGTCATCGAAGCGGATGTATGAACCATCAGCACGACGAATCTCCTTCTTTGTGCGTACGATCAAAGCCTTAGATACTGCACCCTTCTTCAAATCGCTTGAAGGAATAACGTTCTTGACAGCAACGACGATTACGTCGCCTACGCTTGCATAACGGCGACGGGTACCACCGAGGACGCGAATGCAGAGAGCCTCACGTGCGCCGCTGTTATCACATACTGTAAGTCTGGATTCTGTCTGTATCATATCTTACTTAGCCTTTTCAATTATTGAAACTAATCTCCATCTCTTTGTTTTGCTCAAAGGACGGGTTTCCATAATGAGAACTGTATCACCGATGTTAGCCTCATTATTCTCATCATGTGCATGGTACTTCTTTGTCTTCTGGACAAACTTACCATATATAGGGTGCTTCTCCTTGAACTTAGCAGCAATAACGATGGTTTTATCCATTTTGTTGCTTGTAACGACACCCTGTCTTGTCTTTCTTAAATTACGTGTTTCCATCTGGACCAATGTTATTTGTTAAGTTCACGTGAACGGAGTACAGTCTTCATGCGAGCGATGTCACGACGGGTAGCCTTAATCTGAGATGGATTCTCAAGAGGAGAAACAGTGTGGTTGAGCTTCATTGTATCGAGAGCAGCCTGTGCATTCTCCAACTTCTCTACCAATTCCTTGGTTTCGAGTTCGTTTACTTCTTTAATCTTCATATCTTCAATTAAGCTTTAGCGTCGTAGTCACGACGAACGATGAACTTTGTTTTAACTGGCAACTTCTGCGCACCGAGACGGAGAGCTTCCTTAGCGATGTCGAAAGGAACGCCTTCTACCTCGAAGAGGATACGTCCTGGGGTAACAGGTGCAACCCATCCTGCAGGGTCACCCTTACCTTTACCCATACGTACGTCAGCAGGCTTGCGTGTGATTGGCTTGTCAGGGAAGATACGGATCCAAACCTGACCCTCACGGTTCATGTAGCGGTTGATAGCTACACGGGCTGCCTCAATCTGGCGGCTGTCGATCCACTTTCTCTCAAGAGTCTTGATGCCGAAAGAACCGAAAGCCAGTAATGTACCTCTGTGTGCGTCGCCTTTGTTGCCACGACCATCCTGAGGTCTTCTATATTTTACTCTTTTAGGCTGTAACATGTTAAATTCTTACTTTTTAACGGTTATTGTTTCTCTTGCGATTGTTGCCGCGTCCACCACGGTTTCCGTTACGACCAGAGTTCTGCTTCTCCTGAGAGAAGTTAGGAGTGAGGTCACGGTCTCCGTACACTTCACCACGGCAGATCCATACCTTGATGCCAAGGATACCTACCTTAGTGAGGGCTTCAGCCTGACAATAATCGATGTCTGCACGGAAGGTGTGCAGAGGAGTACGGCCTTCCTTGAGCATCTCGGCGCGTGCGATTTCAGCGCCGTTGAGACGACCTGAAATCTGTACCTTGATACCCTCGGCACCAGCACGCATAGTGTTCTGGATAGCCATTTTGATTGCGCGACGATAAGCGATCTTGCCTTCTACCTGGCGAGCGATAGAGTTAGCGACGATATTAGCGTCGAGTTCAGGTTTCTTAACCTCAAAGATATTGATCTGAATCTCCTTCTTGTAGAGCTTCTTGAGTTCTTCCTTGAGTTTGTCAACATCCTGACCACCTTTACCAATGACGATACCCGGACGGGCAGTGCAAATAGTAATGGTAACGAGTTTCAAAGTACGCTCGATGACGATGCGGCTAACGCTGGCCTTAGCGAGACGCTCGTTAAGATACTTACGGATTTTGAGGTCCTCAGCGAGGTTGTCTCCGAAGTTCTTACCACCGAACCAATTTGAATCCCAACCGCGGATAATACCGAGTCGGTTAGCTATTGGATTAACTTTCTGTCCCATTCTATTCTATATTATTCTTCATTAGTTTTGGTATCTACAAACAATGTAACGTGGTTGCTACGCTTACGGATGCGATAGCCACGACCCTGTGGTGCAGGTCTCATACGCTTGAGTGTAACGCCTTCATCGACGAACACCTTAGAGATAAAGAGTTCACCGTCCTCAGCCTTGCGCTCGTTCTTGGTCTCCCAGTTAGCGATAGCTGAGCGGAGAAGTTTCTCTACGTCAGCAGCTGCCTGCTTCTTAGAGAACTTCAGCACACCAAGAGCGCGGTTAACCTCCATGCCACGGATCATGTCTACAACGTAGCGCATTTTACGTGGGGAAGAAGGCACGCCAACGAGCTTGGCAAAGTATAATGATTTGAGGGCTGCCTTTCTGTTTTCAGCCGCAATATGTTTTCTTGCTCCCATTATATATTATTCAATTTAAAATGGTTAAGGACCTGTCTTATCGCTTGTTACCAGCGTGTCCACCGAAGCGACGTGTAGGAGCGAACTCACCGAGTTTGTGGCCTACCATGTTTTCAGTTACATAGACAGGGATGAATTTGTTACCGTTGTGGACAGCTACAGTGTGACCTACGAAATCAGGAGAGATAACTGAAGCTCTTGCCCAAGTCTTAACGACGGTCTTCTTTCCGCTCTCGTTCATAGCGAGAATCTTCTTCTCGAGAGATACGTTGATATATGGACCTTTTTTAAGAGAACGACTCATAATTTCTTTTCGTTTACGTTAATTTACTTCTTGTTAGCTCTTTCGATGATGTACTTGTTAGAAAGCTTCTTAGGTGCACGTGTCTTGAGACCCTTAGCGTAGAGACCCTTACGTGAACGTGGGTGACCACCAGACTGGCGACCTTCACCACCACCCATTGGGTGATCAACAGGGTTCATGACAACACCACGGTTGTGAGGACGACGACCCAACCAGCGTGAGCGACCAGCCTTACCGGACTGCTCAAGAGCGTGGTCAGAGTTACCTACAGAACCTACAGTAGCTTTACAAGCACTCAATACCTTGCGTGTCTCACCTGAAGGGAGCTTGATAACGCAGTAACTGCCTTCACGAGAAGTCAACTGAGCGAAATTACCAGCCGAACGAACGAGGAGCGCACCCTGACCCGGGCGAAGCTCGATGTTGTGGATAACGGTACCAACTGGGATGTTAGCGAGCGGAAGAGCATTACCTACTTCAGGAGCAGCCTCTGCGCCAGACATCAGTGTAGCACCGACCTGGAGTCCGTTAGGAGCAATAATGTAACGTTTTTCACCATCTGCGTAGAAGAGAAGAGCGATACGAGCTGAACGGTTTGGATCATACTCGATAGTCTTCACTACAGCAGGAACACCATCCTTCTCACGTTTGAAGTCGATAAGACGATACTTCTGCTTGTGACCACCGCCGATGTAGCGGACTGTCATCTTACCGGAGTTGTTACGACCGCCGGTAGAACGCTTACCGTAAACGAGAGACTTCTCTGGCACGGATGCAGTAATTTCCTCGAACGTGCCAATAACTTTGTGTCTTTGACCAGGGGTAACTGGTTTTAATTTACGTACTGCCATTTCTTATATTAAATATTGCTGTAAAAATCAATTTCCTCGCCAGCCTTGAGAGTGACGATAGCTTTCTTGAAGGCGTTCTTCTGACCCTTGATGAGACCAGCCTTGGTGTAGCGTGTAGAACGCTTTCCAGCATAGTTCATAGTGTTGACGTCTTCAACTGTAACATTATAACGAGCCTCAATCTCAGACTTAATCTGGAGCTTGTTAGCCTCTGGACGAACGATAAATCCGTAGCGATTAGGCTTCTTTTCAGTGATTTTGGTCATCTTCTCAGTGACCACTGGCTTGATGATAAATGCCATAGTTCTAATATCTCCTTTTTAAGTTTACTTGGTTAAAATCTCGTCAATTGCCTGTACTGACTTTTCAGAAACGATCATCACATCAGCGTTGAGAACCTTGTATGCGTTGATGTTGCTTGCAGTCATAACCTCAGCCTTCTGGATGTTGCGAGCAGACAAATATACGTTTTTATTTACTTCTGGCAAAACGAGAAGGACTTTCTTGCCCTCAGCTTTGAGATTCTTAACAACATTTAAGAACTCTTTAGTCTTTGGAGCCTCAAAAGAGAAATCCTCCACTACGATGATGCCGTTCTCCTGAGCCTTGTAAGAGAGAGCGCTCTTACGTGCAAGAGTCTTCACTTTCTTGTTGAGCTTGAAGCGATAGTCGCGTGGCTTAGGACCGAAAACGCGTGCACCGCCTACGAGAACTGGTGAGTTGATATCACCGCGACGAGCACCGCCGCCACCCTTCTGGCGACCAAGCTTGCGAGTAGAACCAGACATTTCGCTACGTTCCTTAGACTTGGCTGTGCCCTGACGCTGGTTTGCGAGGTACTGCTTAACGTCGAGGTAAAGAACGTGATCGTTTGGCTCGATTGCGTAAATCGCATCATTCAGGACAACCTTACGTCCGGTCTCCTGACCCTGAATATTTAAAACGCTAACTTCCATTACTTCTGAATTAAAACTGTTGAACCTTTGCATCCAGCTACAGAACCCTTAATGATAAGGAGGTTGCTTTCTGGAATAACCTTTAATACTCTCAAATTCTGTGTAGTAACACGCTCGTTACCCATGTGTCCACCCATGCGCATTCCCTTGAATACCTTTGCAGGGTAAGAACAAGCACCGATAGAACCTGGCTTACGGAGGCGGTCATCCTGACCGTGTGTAGCCTGACCTACACCACCGAAACCGTGACGCTTCACAACGCCCTGGAAACCCTTACCCTTTGAAGTACCAACAACGTCAACGAAAGCGGCGTCGTTAAAGAGATCCACTGTGATAGTATCACCGAGGTTGTATTCTTCATCGAACTTGAACTCGGCCAAGTGCTTCTTAGGTGTTGTACCAGCCTTCTTAAAGATACCTGCCATTGGCTTGTTTGTACGGCTTTCCTTAGCCTCGCCATAGCCGAGCTGAACAGCCTTGTAGCCATCCTTCTCTACGGTCTTAACTTGGGTAACAACACAAGGACCAGCTTCGATAACAGTGCACGGAATATTTTTACCGTCGGCACTGAAAACGGATGTCATTCCGATTTTTCTTCCAATTAATCCTGGCATTTCAATTAAAAATAATTAAATACGTTTATAAAACTGTTTCTGTTAATATTCTATGTAATTGAGAAAGGTACACACACGCAAAAATAGACCGCCATAAGGCGTTCTTTTTCAGCGAGTTGATAGTCATAACGCGGAGTTAAGCCAGCGCAATCTCACCTTTTTCGGGTGCAAAGGTACTATAAATTATTGATTCTCACAAGTTTTGGAGCAATTATTTTTATTTTTCTTTGAAAATAGTTGTTTCAGAGCAATATCAGGGGTCATTATTGCTGCATTTTTGGCTATCTTATTGATATATGCGGAGGTACGGCTATATGCCGAGGCGAGGATAGGACGGACGGGCGAAGGGCTGGGCCGCACAGGGGGACAAAGGGCAAATCGCCCGGTAACGCGGGCGACACAGTGGCGCCTACACAAAGAAAGAAGAGCGTCCGTAGCACACAATAGGAAAAAAGGAGAAGAGAAAGAAAAGGAAGGAAGACAGGAAAGGAGAACAGAAGAGGAAAAAGCAAAAGGGAGGGAAGCGGAGCAAGGGAGAGAAACTGACATGAAAAAAGCAGCACCAAAGTGATTGGCACTGCTTATTCTGTATCTTATCACCACAGTCTTACCGAAAGACCGGGCGAACGAAACTACACCTTGATCTCAACTTCAACACCTGAAGGAAGCTCGAGCTTCATGAGGGCGTCGATAGTCTTAGTTGTAGAACTGTAGATGTCGATGAGACGCTTGAAGTCTGAGAGCTGGAACTGCTCACGGCTCTTCTTGTTAACGAATGTAGAACGGTTAACGGTGAAGATACGCTTGTGGGTAGGAAGTGGAATTGGACCGCTAACTACAGCACCAGTAGCCTTTACAGCCTTGACGATCTTCTCTGCTGACTTGTCAACCAACTTGTGGTCGTAAGACTTCAGCTTGATACGAATTTTCTGACTCATTGTTTGGAAAACATGATTGAAGAATGCAGAAGGAGAGGTAGATATTGCCGCTCTTTGCTGCCATTCTTGGTTAATAATTAAAATATTAAATAGGAAGGGAAAGTCCGTAAAGAGTCATTTGCTCACGGACTCCCCTATTTGTATTTTGGTTTATCAGAGTTCACATTCCTGGCACACGAAGCACCAAGGAGCATGAACCATGGAAATCTTATACGAGATCAGCGCGACCCTTTACCTCTTCGAGGATAGTCTTAGCGATAGAGCTTGAAACTGCCTCGTGGTGATCGTACTCCATAGAAGAAGTAGCGCGACCAGAAGTAATGGTACGGAGAGCTGTCACGTAACCGAACATCTCTGACAGTGGAACCATTGCCTTAACGATCTTGGCACCGGAACGAGCATCTTCCATGCCCTGTACCATACCACGACGCTTGTTAAGGTCACCGATAACGTCACCCATGCTCTCTTCTGGAGTTACAACCTCTACCTTCATGATAGGCTCCATGAGAACAGGACCTGCCTTAGGACAAGCATTCTTGAATGCGTTGCGAGCAGCGAGCTCGAATGAAAGCTGGTCAGAGTCAACTGGGTGGAAGCTGCCGTCAATGAGAGTAACCTTGAGACCTGTTACAGGATAACCGCCGAGAACACCGCTCTTGAGGCAGTCTTCGAATCCCTTCTGTACAGCAGGGATGAATTCCTTAGGCACGTTACCGCCCTTAACCTCATTGATGAACTGAAGGTCGCCTTCCTTGTAATCCTCGTCCTTAGGGCCGATGTTTACGATGATGTCAGCGAACTTACCACGACCACCGGACTGCTTCTTATACACCTCACGGAGATTAACTTCCTTGGTGATAGCCTCCTTGTAGTTAACCTGTGGCTTACCCTGGTTACACTCTACCTTGAACTCACGCTTCAGACGGTCGATGATGATGTCGAGGTGGAGCTCACCCATACCAGAGATAACGGTCTGACCGCTCTGCTCGTCGGTACGAACGGTGAATGTTGGGTCCTCTTCAGCGAGCTTGGCAAGACCATTGTCGAGCTTGGCGATGTCAGCCTGAGACTTAGGCTCTACAGCGATAGAGATTACGGTGTCAGGGAATGTCATAGACTCAAGTACGATTGGGTGTGCCTCATCACAGAGAGTATCACCGGTGCGGATATCCTTGAAGCCTACGCCAGAGCCGATATCACCTGCGCAGATTTCCTCTACAGGGTTCTGCTTGTTGGAGTGCATCTGGAAGAGACGGCTTACGCGCTCCTTCTTGCGGGAACGTGGGTTATATACGTAAGAACCTGCAGCAACCTTACCGGAATAAACGCGGAAGAATACGAGACGACCTACGTATGGGTCAGTTGCGATCTTGAATGCGAGAGCTGATGTTGGGTCATCCTCAGATGGCTTACGGTCTTCCTCTTCATCTGTGTCAGGGTTTGTACCTACGATGTTCTCGATATCCATTGGAGAAGGAAGGAGAGCACAAGCGTAGTCAAGCATAGTCTGCACACCCTTGTTCTTGAATGAAGAACCACAGAGCATTGGAACGCACTGGAGAGCGAGAGTACCCTTACGGATAGCAGCGATAATCTCCTCCTCAGTGATAGTAGAAGGATCGTCGAAATACTTCTCCATGAGAGCCTCGTCGAATTCAGCGGCGCCCTCAAGGAGCTTGTCGCGCCATTCGTTGCACTCATCTACCATATCAGCAGGGATATCGTCGATCTCATAGTCAGCACCCATTGTCTCATCATGCCAATAGATAGCCTTCATCTTGAGAAGGTCAACGAGACCCTTGAAGTTTTCCTCAGAACCGATTGGGCAGCAGAGGCTGATAGGGTTAGCGCCGAGAACCTCTCTCATCTGGTTTACTACATCATAGTAGTTAGCACCAGAACGGTCCATCTTGTTTACGTAACCGATACGAGGTACGTTGTACTTGTCAGCCTGACGCCATACGGTCTCAGACTGTGGCTCAACGCCACCTACAGCGCAGTAAGTAGCGATAGCGCCGTCGAGCACACGGAGTGAACGTTCTACCTCAGCGGTGAAGTCAACGTGTCCCGGAGTATCAATGAGGTTGATCTTGTACTGCTTTCCATTATACTTCCAGAAGCAAGTAGTAGCAGCAGAGGTGATAGTGATACCACGCTCCTGCTCCTGTGCCATCCAGTCCATGGTAGCGCTACCATCGTGAGTCTCACCGATCTTGTGAGTCTTACCTGTATAGAACAGAATACGCTCAGAAGTTGTTGTCTTACCGGCATCGATGTGAGCCATGATACCGATATTACGTGTCAAATGCAAATCGTGCTTAGCCATTGTCTAATTTATTTTTACAGATTTAAAAATATATTATTAGAAACGGAAATGAGCGAAGGCACGGTTAGCCTCAGCCATACGATGCATATCTTCCTTACGCTTGAATGCGCCACCCTGGTTGTTATAAGCATCCATGATCTCAGCAGCGAGCTTCTCTGCCATTCCCTTACCACCACGCTTGCGAGCGAAGAGGATCATGTTCTTCATTGAGATAGACTCTTTACGGTCAGCACGGATTTCAGTTGGAACTTGGAAAGTAGCACCACCGATACGGCGGCTCTTCACCTCTACCTGAGGAGTGATATTGTCGAGAGCCTGCTTCCAGATTTCGAGAGCTGGCTTCTCTTCCTTAGCCATCTTCTCCTGCACGGTGTTGAGGGCTGCGTAGAAAATTTCGTAAGATGTGTTCTTCTTACCATCGAACATAAGATGGTTTACGAACTTTGACACTTTCTGGTCATTGAAGACTGGATCTGGAAGGATCACGCGCTTCTTTGGTTTTGCTTTTCTCATTTTGTTGTTTTAAGATAAATTCTGCATGGGGTTGTCTTCTTTCTATGTCTTCAACGCTCTCTCCAGAGCATTTACTCAACCTGTCGTAAACAATTCTCCAGCAAAACGATTAAAAAGATGATTTTGTTTTTTGTTTTTGTCTTTTCAGACTTCAAGAGCTAAAAGGACAAGACTTCTCCGTCTTACTTCTTAGCCTTTGGACGCTTAGCACCGTACTTAGAACGACGCTGTGTACGGCTTGCAACACCTGCGGTATCGAGAGTACCACGAACGATGTGATAACGTACACCTGGAAGGTCCTTTACACGACCGCCACGAACGAGTACGATAGAGTGCTCCTGAAGGTTGTGTCCTTCTCCTGGGATGTAGGAGTTCACTTCCTTAGAGTTTGTGAGACGAACACGGGCTACTTTACGCATAGCCGAATTAGGCTTCTTAGGGGTAGTTGTATACACACGCACGCACACACCACGACGCTGAGGACATGAGTCCAGAGCTGGTGACTTGCTATTGTCTACAAGTACCTTTCTGCCTTTTCTTACCAATTGCTGAATTGTAGGCATAATTTTAATTTTTTAATTTTGTTGTTATATATATTTTATTTTATTTGTATTCAATACGTTATGAAACGACCCTATTTTCCCTAAGGATGTTTCGGGGTGCAAAGGTACAAAAAAAAACTGATTTCACCTAATATATATAAAATAAAGCAATCGGTATTTCTTGAATTTAATAAAGTTTAACTTTTACAAACCTCTTTTAGGCTTTTTATTGGGTATGCAAAAGCATAAAACCGGGCAACGAAAGTGTCTTTTCCAGGTTATTCGGCTGTGCTTTCATGGTGCTTACCGCCGTATAGGCAGTCTTTACGCCAGGTTTCCCTCCTGCAATGGTCAGAAATGGCTTCATTGCAGGAGGGAAACGGCATGCGGAACGGCGCTTCACTTATGCCTCACCGCCACCGAAAGGATTGGCTGTGCGAGGTCCCTGTGGCTGTGGAGCAGTCTCAAGGCTGATAGGTCCGAACTCCTGCTCATAGCGGAGGATGTTCTCCTGAAGGGCCATAGCGAGACGCTTTGCGTGCTCCGGAGCGAGGATAGTGCGGCTAACCACCTGTGCCTTAGGCTGTCCAGGCAGCATGCTTGCGCAATCCACCACGAATTCGGCATGTGAATGACTGATAACGGCAAAGTTGGAATAAATGCCACGCGCTACTTCCGGAGAAATATCGATCTGTACCTGCTGACCAGGCTGCTGATTCTTATTATCCATTGATATTGAAATGTTTATTGTTTTTGTTAGTTTATATTTTGGTTTATCTAATGCAAAAATAGTAAAAATAATTGACCCAGACAAATCATTCCGTCATTTTTTTCGATTTTCATATTGCTTTATGAAAAACTTTTGTTACTTTTGCGGTGGGAAAAGAGAGGAAACGAATGTAGTGGCTCTTCCACTTACACCTTATTATATATATAGTATGAAAAAAGGATTGGTACTCGAAGGAGGCGGTATGAGAGGACTCTTCACCGCAGGAATACTGGATGTATTCATGGAAAATGACATCAAGTTTGACGGCATCGTCGGCGTTTCTGCCGGTGCCACATTCGGATGCAACTACAAGTCGCATCAGATAGGTCGTGTCCTGAGATACAACATGCGCTTCCGCAACGAGCCTCGCTACATGGGAATCCGCTCGCTCATCAAGACCGGCGACCTGGTGGGAGCGGATTTCGCCTATCATGTGCTTCCCGAAAAACTGGACATATTCGACACGGAGGCATACCACAATGACCCTACCGAATTCCACGTGGTATGCACGGATGTCCACACCGGCAATCCCATCTATCATCGCATAGACACGATTGACGACAACGCCCTCGACTGGATGCGTGCATCTGCCTCACTGCCTATGGTCTCCCACCCTGTCTGCATCGGCGGCTACGAGATGCTGGATGGCGGCATAAGCGACAGCATACCGCTGAGATATTTCGAAAGCGAAGGTTTCAAGCGCAACATCGTAATCCTCACGCAACCAAAGGGTTTCACAAAGAAGCGCACCAAACTGATGCCGCTGTTCAAGGCTGCCATGCGCAAATACCCTGCTATAGTGGAGGCTATGGAACGTCGCCACATCATGTATAACCGCGAACTGGCATATATCACGCAGCAGCAGCAAAACGGCAACTGCCTCGTCATCTGCCCCGACGACACCCTTCCCATCGGCCGCACAAGCCAGAATCCCGAGAAGATGCAGACAGTCTATGACATGGGACGCAAAGCCGGCGAGGACAATCTGCAGAGCGTCATCGAATTTCTGAAGCGGGAGTGATGAGGAAACACCCCACTTGCACTGGTGAAAGAATGGGGGATTTATTGGTTTTCATGGGCTAAAAGGATGAAATATACATGGTTATTCGCATTTTTTCGGAATAAATCTGGGGAAATGCAGAAAAAAAGGTTAACTTTGTACGCACAAACAATGTTTAACTTACTAATGCTTTTGGCTTATGACGAAACAAATACTCCTCAGCACCAAACCATTCGCTGCCAGACTGTTGGTGGCTATCATGATGTGCCTGCCTATATTTTGCAGCAATACAATTGCACAGGAAGCGGAATCCTACGTCGTATTCAATTCCACAGAAGGAACACTTACGTTCAAGCATGATACGGAAAAGCCTTCTGATGCTTATTCCCTGAATTACGGTTATCATTTTCCAGACTGGAGGAATCAGGCTGAAAATGTCAAGACAGTGATATTTGATGCCACTTTCGCTGATGCACGACCGGAATTCTGCTCGTATTGGTTTGCCAACTGTGAAAACCTGACAAGCATCACAGGCATTGAAAACCTGAATACTGAGAATGTCAAACTTATGATATGCATGTTCTATCATTGTTTTTCTCTCACGTCTCTTGACGTCTCCAGATTCGACACGAAAAACGTAGAGGACATGGACGGTATGTTTGATTCATGTTCTGGTCTTACTACATTGGACGTAAGAAACTTCAACACAAGCAATGTGACACAAATGGAGGCAATGTTCGCTGATTGTACCGGTCTGAAGTCCATTGACATTTCTAATTTCGACACAAGAAATGTGACCAAGATGTCAAGTCTGTTCAAGAACTGTTCGTCACTCACTTCACTTGACATTTCCAAACTGAATACCGATAAAGTGGAGAGCATGAAATGGATGTTCCGTGGATGCTCGAATCTCACATCTCTCGACGTGTCAACACTTAACACTGGAAACGCAAAGAGCATGTATGGAATGTTTCGTAATTGCTCGTTGCTGACGTCCCTTGACCTATCTAATTTTGACACAAAGAACGTGACGGATATGACGGATATGTTTAATCGTTGCTCATCCTTGACTGCACTTGACCTATCTAATTTTGACACCAAGAACGTAACAGAAATGTCAGGTATGTTTACTTATTGCTCTGCTCTCACATCACTCGACATTTCCAGTTTCAACACCAGCAACGTGACCAGCATGTCGTGGATGTTCTATGGCTGTTCTGCGCTCGAATCACTGGATCTGTCACGTTTCAATACAGAGAAAGTCACAAATATGAACAGGATGTTTGCCTTTGATGAAAATCTCACCACTATCTATGTCAGCGACAAATTCGTCACTACTGCTCTGACAAACAACGAGGGAATATTTATCAATTGCCAGAATCTGAAAGGCGCAATAGAATACGAATATGGCAAGGATGGCAAGGAATTTGCGAACTATACAACTGGATATTTCACGAAATCCGCAACCACAGGCATCAAGCCACTGGACACAAACGATTATCACACAACCGATTATTATGACTTGCACGGACGTCGCCTCGACCGAATGAAGAAAGGCATAAATATCATCAGACGTGGCAACAAGACTGTGAAAGTATCTGTAAGATAAAGGATTGCAATATAAAAAATATCCCTCAGCAAGGTTACGTTAACCTTTCTGAGGGATATATCATATATTACCACACGGGTTTTCCGGCGAGAAGTTTAATCATAAAGATAGAACATACGCTCCATCATGTGCCATTTCTCATCACTCGTGGCACCTTTACCGCACTTTTGGAACTTGCCTACCACGCTCTCCCACTCCGCTTGCCTCGGAAGGGTAGCAAGTTCTGCCATAGATTTGTCCCAGTCAAAATCCTCCGGAGCATCGACAATCATCACCAGACGGTTGCCTGAGATGTATATCTCCATCTCCAGAATGCCTACCTGACGTATGCCGTCACGTATTTCTTTCCACTGCACTCCCTCGGAATGCAACCTGCGATACTCTCTGATAGCGGCATCATCAGACTCCAGTTCGAGCCATTGCACATAGCGCTTTGTGGCCACCGGATATTTCTTTTGCTTAAATCCTTGATTCATAAGTTAGCGAACAATGTTATTTTTTCAATGTTATAAGTAAGTGATTTTCCATATTCTGCTCACTTACTTAGTCATACAGTCTCGAAATTTATGTTGTGTATGCAAAGTTATACAAAAAAAGTGATTATGCCAAGCCTTTGATTGTTTTCTTCAAAAAGCAACCAGAATTCTACCTGTCTTTACACAGAATCCCACAAACAGGAATTGCGCAATATGACAACAAGCAAGCACTCACCTTCGGAAGGCTGAGTCATCACGTTGCAAAAGCATAGATATTGCGTCCTGAAAGCATAGATATTGCACTGCAAAAGCATAGCTTTTACTCCCTAAAAGCTATGCTATTACAACACGGCATCATTTTGGGGATAATCAGCATGCGAATGACAACATCAGAGATGTGGGAAAAGGCATTCTCTTGTCATGTAGAGATTGGTAATAGCGAGACATATTGCCCGGTAACGCGGGCAACACAGTGGCGGACTGTCGGGGAGCGTTGGTCACATTCTCTTCTTATGTGGATTGGTGATTGCGAGCCATATTGCCCGGTAACACGGGCAATACAGTGGCGGACTGCTGGCGTTTAATGGGGATTCTCTCTCTATGATGGATTTGGGACAGATGCAAAAAAGGTCTGCAACAGAACTGTTGCAGACCTTTTCTTTTATCTTATGTGGGGCACGAATGCCCACGTATTTGACTATTATATTAGATGTCGCGGTTTGAGTAATCGAGAACATTGCGACGATTAGCCTGGAGACGCTCGTAGCCCTCCTTGCTTCCTACGATAATCTTCTCGAATTCACGCAGACCAGTACCTGCAGGAATGAGGTGACCGCAGATTACGTTCTCCTTCATGCCGAGCAGAGAGTCTGACTTTCCACGGATAGCAGCCTCGTTGAGCACCTTCGTTGTCTCCTGGAAGGATGCGGCAGACATGAAGCTCTTGGTATGGAGTGCAGCACGTGTGATACCCTGGAGAATCTGTGTAGATGTAGCAGGGATAGTGTCACGTACTGTGATAGTCTTCATATCACGACGCTTAAGACTGGAGTTTTCATCGCGGAGCTTGCGTGCAGAGATGATTTCACCAGCACGTACATTCTCAGAATCACCAGCGTCGAGGACATATTTCTTACCCCAGATACGGTCATTCTCCTCTGCGAAGTCAAGCTTATCGACGATTTCCAGTTCGAGGAAGCATGTGTCGCCAGGCTCATTGATCTGCACCTTGCGCATCATCTGACGAACGATAATCTCGAAGTGCTTGTCATTGATCTTTACACCCTGCAGACGATATACGTCCTGAACCTCATTCACGATGTACTCCTGAACAGCGGTAGGACCCATAATAGCGAGGATATCGCCAGGAGTGATAGCACCGTCAGAAAGTGGAGTACCAGCGCGGACGCCGTCACGATCCTGTACGAGCAACTGCTTACTTGTAGGAACGAGGTACTTGCGCTGCTCGCCAGTCTTGGAAGTAACGGTTACCTCACGGTTGCTGCGCTTGAGCTGAGGGTTGATGGATACCTCACCGTCGATTTCACTTACCACAGCAGGGTTGCTTGGGTTACGTGCCTCGAAGAGCTCAGTTACTCGTGGGAGACCACCGGTGATGTCGCCTGCACGGCTTACAGTACGTGGAATCTTGACGAGGGTGACACCGGAAGCGATGGACTGACCATCCTCCACTACCACGTGACCGCCTACAGGGAAGTTGTAACGACCGATAGGCTGACCGTTCTCATCGATGATTTCACATGAAGGAATGAGCTTGTGCTCCTTGTCCTCGATGATTACCTTCTCGGTGATACCTGTGGTATCGTCAGTCTCGGCATTATATGTCACGCCTTCCTTGACGTCATTGAATCTTACCTTACCGCTGAACTCTGAAACGATGACAGCATTGAATGGGTCCCACTTGGCGATTACATCACCCTTCTTCACTACATCCTTATCCTTGAAGTAGAGAGAAGAACCGTAAGGAACTGCCACATTGGAGAGGATAACATCAGTAGCCGGGTCGATGAAGCGGACTTCAGCAAGACGGCTCACTACCATCTCACACTCCTTGCCTGGATCATCTGCATCCATGCGCTCTACGAATGGAACAGTACGGAGCTCATCAAACTCGATACGAGCCTCGTCAACCTTACAGGTAACGGTAGCATTTGCAGTAGCGCCACCGGCAATACCACCGGCGTGGAACGTACGGAGAGTCAACTGAGTACCTGGCTCACCGATAGCCTGGGCTGCAATAACGCCGACAGCTTCACCCTTCTGCACCATGCGCTGTGTAGCAAGGTTACGTCCGTAACACTTCATACATACGCCCTGCTTTGACTCACAGGTAAGCACAGAACGGATTTCCACTGTCTCGATGCCAGCATCTTCAATCGCCTTGGCACGCACCTCATTGATTTCCTCACCAGCAGGACAGATGATCTCATTGGTATGAGGATTGATCACATCATGCACGCTGACACGACCAAGGATTCTCTCGTAAAGGCTTGAGATAATCTCATCGCCATTCTTGAGAGCAGAGCAAAGCAGACCACGAAGTGTACCACAGTCAGTCTCATTGATGATGACATCATGGGAAACGTCAACAAGACGACGGGTGAGGTAACCAGCGTCGGCTGTCTTCATCGCAGTATCAGCCAGACCCTTACGGGCACCGTGGGAAGCGATGAAGTACTCAAGCACTGACATACCCTCCTTAAAGTTGGAAAGGATTGGGTTTTCAATGGTGGAACGGTCATCAGCGCCAGCCTTCTGAGGCTTAGACATCAGACCACGGATACCTGACAGCTGCTTGATCTGGTCCTTAGAACCACGGGCTCCGGAGTCAAGCATCATGAATACTGCGTTGAAGCCCTGGTCTGCCTCAGTCATCTCCTTCAGGAGGATGTTACCTATGTCATTGTTTACATGAGACCATGTATCAATCACCTGGTTATAACGCTCGTTGTCAGTGATGAAACCGAGGTTATAGTTGTCAGTGATCTGGCGTACCTTTGCATTACCATCAGCTATGAGCTGCTCCTTCTCTGGTGGAATGATGATATCGTCAAGGTTGAATGACAGACCTGCGAGGTATGCCATGCGGTAACCGAGGTTCTTGATACCATCAAGGAATTCACAAGCACGTGCAAAGCCTACAGCCTTGATTACGTCAGCGATGATATCGCGGAGTGACTTCTTGGATATGATGGTATTGACGAATCCCATCTCACGAGGTACGATCTCATTGACGATGACACGACCTACAGAAGTCTCCACCTGACGACGTACATACTTGCCGTTCTCAACGTCTTCCACTATAACCTTTACAGGAGCGTGAAGGTCACAACGCTTCTCATTGTAAGCGATGATTGCCTCTTCAGGACCATAGAATGAGAGTCCCTCACCCTTTGCGCCCGGACGGAGCTTTGTGATATAATAGAGACCGAGCACCATATCCTGTGAAGGCACTGTGATAGGAGCGCCATTAGCAGGGTTAAGGATATTGTGGCTCTGGAGCATGAGTATCTGAGCCTCAAGGATAGCCTCATTGGAAAGAGGAAGATGGACAGCCATCTGGTCACCGTCGAAGTCAGCGTTGAACGCAGTACAAGCGAGCGGATGCAACTGGATAGCCTTGCCCTCGATGAGCTTTGGCTGGAAAGCCTGTATACCGAGACGGTGAAGTGTAGGGGCACGGTTCAGAAGTACTGGGTGACCCTTCATCACATTCTCAAGGATATCATAGATGACAGGCTCACGACGGTCAACGATACGCTTTGCAGACTTCACTGTCTTCACGATGCCGCGCTCGATGAGCTTGCGGATGATGAATGGCTTATAGAGTTCTGCAGCCATGAGCTTCGGCAGACCGCACTCGCCCATGTTGAGCTCTGGACCTACAACGATAACGGAACGTGCAGAATAGTCAACACGCTTACCGAGAAGGTTCTGACGGAAACGACCAGCTTTACCCTTCAGAGAGTCAGAGAGTGACTTCAAAGGACGGTTTGATTCGCTCTTTACAGCACTTGCCTTGCGGGAATTGTCAAACAAAGAGTCAACAGCCTCCTGAAGCATACGCTTCTCATTACGGAGAATAACCTCTGGAGCATGAATCTCTACGAGACGCTTCAGACGGTTGTTACGGATAATGACGCGACGATAGAGGTCGTTAAGGTCGGATGTAGCGAAACGACCACCGTCCAGCGGAACGAGCGGACGAAGCTCAGGAGGAGTGACAGGAAGAACCTTCATGATCATCCATTCAGGTCTGTTCACATCCTTGGACTGACGGAAAGCCTCTACTACCTGAAGGCGCTTCAATGCCTCGCTCTTGCGCTGCTGAGAAGAATCCTCATTGGCAGCACGACGGAGCTCAGCTGCAAGAGCGTCAAGGTCAAGATTCTGGAGGAGGTAATAGATAGCCTCGGCACCCATCTTGCAGACATACTTGTTAGGATCAGTGTCCTCAAGATAGTCATTATTAGGGTCGAGGTAATTATCTACGATATTGATGTATTCTTCCTCTGTAATGAGGTCACCTACATGTGTGCCGTTAAGATCACCGTTATCACCATCCTGTACTGGGCTCTTTCCGTCCTTGCCAGCCATAGGTCCCGGATTGATTACTACGTACTTCTCATAGTAGATGACAGCTTCGAGCTTCTTGGTTGGCATTCCGAGGAGATAGCCGATCTTGTTAGGAAGGCTGCGGAAATACCAGATGTGCGCTACAGGGACAACGAGTTCGATATGTCCGCTGCGCTCACGGCGTACCTTTTTCTCTGTAACCTCTACACCACAGCGGTCGCAGACAATACCCTTATAGCGGATACGCTTGTACTTGCCACAGGCACACTCGAAGTCCTTTGTAGGACCGAAGATGCGCTCGCAGAAGAGACCGTCACGCTCTGGCTTGTAGGTACGGTAGTTGATGGTCTCAGGCTTGGTAACCTCACCGAATGAGTTCTCCAGGATTTCTTCAGGAGAAGCAAGACCGATAGTGATCTTGGTGAAGTTGTTCTTTATCTTAGTGTCTTTTTTGAAAGCCATATTTCTGTTTTGATTTAGGGAATAAGGAAAGGACGTTGTTGCTGCTTCAAGGCATGAATGCTTGACGGGAGCATCATCATTTCCTTATTCCATCAAAAATATATTCCTGTAAATTAATCCAACTTGATGCTAAGACCAAGACCGCGAAGCTCGTGGAGGAGCACGTTGAGTGACTCCGGTATGCCAGGTGTCGGCATTGGATCACCCTTCACGATAGCCTCGTAGCTCTTGGAACGTCCTGCCACGTCGTCCGACTTGATGGTGAGGATTTCCTGAAGGACGTGGCTTGCGCCGAATGCCTCAATAGCCCAGACCTCCATCTCTCCGAAACGCTGACCACCAAACTGTGCTTTACCACCGAGTGGCTGCTGGGTGATGAGAGAGTAAGGACCGATAGAACGGGCGTGCATCTTGTCCTCTACCATGTGGCCGAGTTTCAAGAAGTATGTGATACCTACGGTAGCAGGCTGGTCGAAACGCTCACCGGTCTCACCGTCATAGAGGTGGGTAGAACAGTAGCGTGGGAGTCCTGCCTTGTCGGTCCACTCATTGAGGTCGTCGAGCTTAGCACCGTCGAAGATTGGAGTAGCGAACTTGACACCGAGCTTCTTGCCGGCATAACCGAGTACTGCCTCGAATATCTGACCGAGGTTCATACGTGAAGGCACACCCAGCGGGTTCAATACCAAGTCAACTGGAGTTCCATCCTCAAGGAATGGCATATCCTCCTGACGTACCACCTTAGATACGATACCCTTGTTACCGTGACGACCGGCAAGCTTATCGCCGACACCGATCTTACGCTTCTTGGCGATATATACCTTAGCCATCTGATGGACACCAGCAGGAAGGTCATCACCGATAGAGATAGCGAACTTACGACGCTTGAGCTCTGCATCCAGAAGCTTGTACTTGCGGATGTAGTTCATGATAAGACGCTGGATGAGCTTGTCTGTATGCTCATCGCCAGTCCAGTTGTTTGACTGGATTCCGTCATACTCAAGGTTTGCGAGAGCAACGGCAGTGAAGCGGCTTCCCTTTGTGATAATCTCTGCGCCGGTATAGTCAGCGACTCCCTGACAGAGCTTGTCCTCTGTAAGAGTGAGGAGCTTATCTACGAGAATATCCTTGAGGTCCTTGCCCTTTGCTTCGTATTCCTCATCAATCTTGGCGAGAACGATCTTGTCCTGCTTCTTTGACTCACGTGTCTTGACAGCACGAGAGAAGAGTTTCTTGTCGATGATGACACCTGAAAGTGAAGGATTTGCCTTGAGGGAAGAATCCTTTACATCACCAGCCTTGTCACCGAAGATGGCACGGAGAAGTTTCTCCTCTGGTGAAGGGTCGCTCTCACCCTTAGGTGAAATCTTACCAATCATGATGTCGCCTGGCTCGATGCGTGCACCGATACGTACGATACCGTTGTCATCAAGGTCCTTTGTCGCGTCCTCAGATACATTAGGAATATCAGCTGTGAATTCCTCCATACCACGCTTTGTCTCACGAACCTCAAGAGAATACTCATCAACGTGAACTGATGTAAGCACGTCCTCGCGAACGATACGCTCTGAAAGCACGATAGCATCCTCATAGTTGTAACCTTTCCAAGGCATGTAAGCCACGAGAAGGTTACGGCCGAGAGCCAGTTCTCCATTCTCTGTAGCATAACCCTCAGTAAGGATGTCGCCAGCCTTTACGCGCTGTCCTTTCTTGCAGATTGGACGGAGGTCGATGGTCATGTTCTGGTTGGTACGGCGGAACTTAGGAATGCGGTATTCCTTAGTAGCAGGCTCGAAGCTTACGAACTCGTCATCCTCTGTACGATCGTAGAGAATACGGATAGTAGTAGCATCAACGTATTCGATAACGCCTTCGCCTTCTGCAGTAATCATGGTACGAGAATCCTCACAGAGCTGCTTCTCGATACCTGTACCTACGATAGGGGCATCATTATGAAGCAATGGCACTGCCTGTCGCATCATGTTACATCCCATCAGCGCACGGTGACCGTCATCATGCTCAAGGAACGGGATAAGTCCTGCGGAAACAGAAGCAATCTGCTGTGGAGAAACGTCCATGAGCTGAACCTCTGATGGCGGAACTACTGGGAAGTCAGCATCCTCACGGCACTTTACCACCTCACGGATGAATGTGCCATCATCATTAAGAGGTGCGTTACCCTGACCGATGATCACGCCACCTTCTTCCTCAGCAGAAAGATACTTCACGTGTGCATTGTCGAGGTCCACCTTGCCATTCTCCACGGTACGGTATGGTGTTTCAATGAAACCGAGGTCATTAATCTGCGCATACATACAGAGAGATGAGATAAGACCGATGTTTGGTCCTTCAGGAGACTCAATAGGACAAAGACGACCATAGTGGGTATAGTGTACGTCACGAACCTCGAAACCTGCACGCTCACGGGAAAGACCGCCAGGACCGAGGGCTGAAAGACGACGCTTGTGGGTTACCTCAGCAAGTGGGTTGGTCTGGTCCATGAACTGTGACAGTGGGTTCGTACCGAAGAAGGAGTTGATAACGCTTGAGATAGTCTTGGCGTTGATCAAATCTGTCGGTGTGAACACTTCGGTATCACGGACATTCATGCGCTCACGGATGGTACGGCTCATACGAGCGAGACCAATAGAGAACTGGTTAGCCAACTGCTCTCCTACTGTGCGTACGCGACGGTTAGAGAGGTGGTCGATATCATCGACTGTGGCATTGGAGTTGATGAGCTGGATGAGATACTTGATAATCTCGATGATATCCTCATGAGTAAGGGTACGGACGTTGATATCTGTATCAAGGTTGAGTTTCTTGTTGATACGGTAACGTCCTACCTCACCGAGGTCATAACGCTTGTCAGAGAAGAAAAGGTTATGGATAACCTCAGCAGCAGACTGGTCATCAGCAGGGTCAGCATTTCTCAACTGACGATAGATGTATGTGACAGCCTCAGTGCCTGAGTTTGAAGGGTCCTTAGCGAGAGTGTTGAAGATGATGCTGTACTTGCTTGCAGCCTCTGCAGTCTTATGGAGAAGGATTGTGGATTGCTCAGAATCTAGAATCTGATCCATGTTTTCCTCTGAAATCACAGTCTCACGCTCAAGGATTACCTCGTTACGCTCCATAGTATATACTTCACCGGTATCTTCATCTACGAAGTCCTCAGTCCATGTCTTGAGCACGCGGGCAGCAAGAGTACGACCGATACAAGCCTTGATATTCTTCTTTGTTACCTTGACTTCTTCTGAAAGGTCGAAAAGATCGAGAATCTGCTTATCGCTTTCATATCCGATAGCACGGAGAAGTGTGGTTACAGGCAACTTCTTCTTACGGTCGATATAGGCAAACATCACGTTATTGATGTCAGTAGCAAACTCAATCCATGAACCCTTGAACGGAATGATACGGGCAGAATAAAGGCTGCGTCCATTAGCATGAACGCCCTGACCGAAGAATACGCCTGGAGAACGGTGAAGCTGTGATACAACAACACGCTCAGCACCATTGATGACGAAAGTACCATTTGAGGTCATGTAAGGGATGGTACCGAGGAAAACGTCAGAGATAACGGTCTCGAAATCCTCATGCTCAGGGTCTGTACAGTACAGTTTCATCTTTGCCTTCATAGGCACACTGTAAGTCAGACCACGCTCCAGACACTCCTCGATGGTGTAGCGAGGTGGGTCAATGAAGTAGTCAAGGAACTCAAGGACAAAGTTGTTGCGGGTGTCTGTAATAGGGAAATTCTCTCTGAACACCTTATACAGACCATCGTTCTTACGCTCCTCAGGTGGAGTGTCCAACTGAAGGAAGTCTTGGAAAGACTTTAACTGCACATCAAGGAAATCCGGATATGGCATAGGATTCTTGACGCGTGCAAAGTTTACTCTATTATCGACTTTTGCTGCCATTATATATATATAATTGTTATAATTTTGATTCTAAACCAATAATTACTCTTTCACACCTTCAATCCTGTCTCTCTACACTAAGACAAAACAAACGGATTGTTTCCTTATATCTTTACTCTCAGACACAGTGGAAAACGGAAATCACGAAAAAGGATTCCTTTTGGGAATTTCAAGACACAAAAAGGTTAAGACCCACCTACTTAGTAGATCTTAACCAATTTGTCTTTTTTATGTAAAGTCCGAAAAAATCGGATTAAATAATCTAAAAAATCAGATTACTTGAGCTCTACCTTAGCACCAGCCTCTTCGATAGCCTTCTTGAGGTTCTCAGCTTCAGCCTTAGCCATACCCTCCTTGATAGTAGCAGGTGCACCATCAACGAGCTCCTTAGCTTCCTTAAGACCGAGACCACAAGCCTCCTTAACAGCCTTAACGACCTGGAGCTTGTTAGCGCCTACCTCAGCGAGAACAACATTGAAAGAGTCCTTCTCCTCAGCAGCAGCCTCACCAGCAGCAGCTGGACCTGCAGCAACAGCAACAGCTGCAGCAGCTGGCTCGATGCCATACTCTTCCTTAAGAACCTGTGCCAATTCATTAACTTCCTTTACTGTGAGGTTTACGAGTTCCTCAGCAATAGCTTTAATATCTGCCATTTTATTTAAATGTTTTAATAGTTTATACTGTAAAAATTGATTTTGGGGTTGCAGCCATGGCCTTTGTCATGCACAGACTGCCAAAAATTGATTTGGTTTTTCAGTCTTGACAAGGAACAAGTCCCTGCCATTACTGTAGAGTGCATCTTCTACAATTACTCTGCCTTGTTTGACATAGTTTCGAGAAGACCATGGATCTTGCCACCAGCAGAACCCTGGAGTGCAGAGATGACGTTCTTTGCAGGAGACTGCAAGAGAGCAACGATATCTGCGATAACTTCGTTCTTGCTCTTGATAGCAGAAAGAGCCTCAAGATTCTCAGCACCTACAAATACCATTTCCTCAGCGTATGCGCCCTTGAGAGTAGGATTTACATCCTTGTACTCCTTGAGGAGCTTAGCAGGAGCGTTCGCAACATTAGCGAACATGAGGGCAGTAGTACCCTTCAGTGTTGGGTAAAGTGCAGAGAAATCAATCTCAGAAGCCTCAAATGCCTTGTGAAGAAGCTTGTTCTTCACAACAGACAACTTGATTTCGTTCTTGAAACACTTACGACGGAGAGCGCTTGTATCAGCAGCATTCAAACCTGTAAGATCTACGAGGTAGAAATGTGGATACTGAGTCAGCATCTCACCAATCTCAGTGATGATAGTATCTTTTACTTCCTTTTTCATTGTACAAAACTTTTAGAGTTACTCGGCTGATTTAGGATCAATCTTGATACCCTTACTCATTGTGCTTGAAATAAAGATACTCTTGATGTACGTACCCTTAGCAGCAGCAGGCTTGAGCTTGATAACAGTAGAGATAAACTCCTTGGCGTTACCGAGAATCTGCTCAGCTGTCATGGACACCTTACCAATAGATGTATGGATGATACCAGTCTTGTCAACCTTGAAGTCGATCTTACCCTGCTTAACCTCCTTGACAGCCTGCGCAATGTTCATTGTAACAGTACCGCTCTTTGGGTTAGGCATAAGTCCACGAGGACCGAGGATACGGCCGATAGGACCAATCTTACCCATACAAGAAGGCATGGTGATGATAACATCAATATCAGTCCAACCACCCTTGATCTTATCGATGTACTCATCAAGACCAACGTAGTCAGCACCAGCTTCCTTAGCAGCAGCTTCCTGATCAGGTGTACAGAGAGCAAGCACACGTGTTACCTTACCGGTTCCGTTAGGAAGAGATACGACACCACGTACCATCTGGTTAGCCTTACGAGGGTCAACACCGAGACGAACATCAACATCAACAGAAGCATCAAACTTTGTTGTAGTGATTTCCTTTACGAGAGCTGAAGCCTCAGCAAGAGAATAGAGCTTGTTAGCCTCTACCTTACCAGCTACTGCTTTTTGATTTTTAGTCAGTTTACTCATTTTCTTTGAAGTTTTTTCGGTCCAAACGGTGATATTGTAATCACCTCCCGGAAATTGTTAATTACTCAGCAGGAAAATCTCCTTTTACAGTGATACCCATACTACGAGCAGTACCTGCGATGAGACGCATTGCAGACTCAACTGTGAAACAGTTCAAGTCAGGCATTTTATCCTCAGCAATAGCCTTGACCTGTTCCCAAGTTACCTCACCTACCTTGTTACGGTTAGGGGTAGAAGAACCGCTCTTGACTTTTGCTGCTTCCTTCAGCTGGACAGCTGCAGGTGGAGTCTTGATCTCAAAGCTGTATGATTTGTCAGCGTAGTAAGTGATAACGACAGGAAGAATCTTACCTGCCTTATCCTGGGTACGGGCATTGAACTCCTTGCAGAATCCCATGATGTTGATACCCTTGGAACCAAGAGCAGGTCCTACTGGAGGTGAAGGATTCGCAGCGCCGCCTTTAATCTGTAACTTGATAAATCCAGCAACTTCTTTAGCCATTTTTGTTAATATTAAAAATTGAGTGAATGTATTCAGAGGCACAAGACACGACTATCCCTTTCGTAACATTAAAGGGACAATAGATGCTATGCTTCTTTTTCGACTTGCATAAAACCGAGTTCCAGAGGCGTTTTGCGTCCGAAAATCTTAACCATCACCGTCAACTTGCGTTTCTCTGCATTTACCTCTTCGATAACTCCAGTGAAACCGCTGAACGGACCATCAGCAACCTTTACCACTTCGTTGACAGCGTATGGAATGTCAACTTCTTCCTCAAGTACAGTCTCTTCGGCTGCACCGAGCATTCTGTTGATATCCGACTGGCGAACAGGTGTAGGATCATCCAATCCTCCAAGGAAGCCGAGACAATTAGGCATGAAGCGCAAAGTGTGAGCCATATCTCCAATGAGATTTGCCTCGACAAAGAGATAACCAGGAAGCTGAACCTTCTCTTTCTCATCTCTCTTTCCATTACGCATGACAACGTGCTTTTCAACAGGCAGAAGTATCTGAGAAACATTAGAAGCGAGGAACTGATTATGCGTCATTTCCTTTTCGATGTACTCCTTGAGTTTCTTCTCCTTGCCGCTGACCGCACGCATTACATACCATTTCATTCCTTTCTCTGCCATGACTTTCCTTAAGTTTTTAATTAGGATAGATGTTGCTCATGACAAATCTGAACACTGAGTCCATAGCGAACACAACCACTGCGATGACAAGGGAAGCAGATAATACAACCATCGCAGAATGGGTAAGTTCAGATCTTGTAGGCCAAGATGTCTTATGCGCAAGTTCATCGTAACAAGCCTTGCAATAATTTATTACCTTATTCATATTATCTTTCTATTAGCACGAGAGGCAGGAATCGAACCCACATTGACGGTTTTGGAGACCGCTCTCCTACCATTGGAGGACTCTCGTAGATGATTCCCGGCGATGAAACCGGGAATCTATATCTGATTTTTAAATCTTCAGAGTGATTGGCGAAGCCACGTGGATTAATCCTCGTAAACCTCTGTGATCTGACCAGAACCAACTGTACGACCACCCTCACGGATAGCGAAGCGGAGACCTACGTTGAGAGCAACAGCGTAGATAAGCTCTACAGTGATCTCTACGTTATCACCAGGCATTACCATCTCAATTCCTTCTGGGAGGTGGATTTCACCTGTGCAGTCCATTGTACGGAGGTAGAACTGTGGACGATACTTGTTTCCGAATGGAGTATGACGACCACCCTCTTCCTTCTTGAGGACATAGATAGAAGCCTTGAACTTCTTGAATGGCTTAACCTGTCCTGGGTGACAGAGAACCATACCACGCTTGATCTCAGACTTATCAACACCACGGAGGAGGAGACCTACATTATCACCAGCCTGACCTTCGTCAAGAATCTTGCGGAACATCTCAACGCCAGTAACAACTGACTTCTTGTCCTCACCAAGACCAAGGATTTCAACCTCGTCGCCTACGTGAATCTTACCAGTCTCAATACGACCTGTAGCAACAGTACCACGACCAGTGATTGAGAATACGTCCTCAACTGGCATAAGGAATGGCTTGTCAAGGTCACGTGGAGGATCCTGAATCCATGTATCACAAGCGTCCATGAGCTCCATGATCTTGTCTTCCCACTCAGGAACACCATTGAGGGCACCGAGAGCAGAACCACGGATGATAGGAGTATTGTCGCCGTCGAAATCGTACTGATCGAGAAGCTCACGCATTTCCATCTCTACGAGCTCAAGCATTTCCTCATCATCAACCATATCGCACTTGTTGAGGAATACAACGAGGCGTGGAACGTTTACCTGACGAGCGAGAAGTACGTGCTCACGAGTCTGTGGCATAGGACCATCAGTAGCAGCAACTACGATGATTGCACCATCCATCTGAGCAGCACCAGTAACCATGTTCTTTACATAGTCAGCGTGTCCTGGGCAGTCTACGTGAGCATAGTGACGCTTTTCAGTCTGATACTCAACGTGAGCGGTGTTAATAGTGATACCGCGCTCTTTCTCTTCAGGAGCGTTGTCGATCTGGTCAAAAGACTTGAGCTCAGAAAGACCCTTCTTAGCGAGAACAGTAGTGATAGCAGCGGTGAGAGTTGTCTTACCGTGGTCAACGTGACCAATGGTACCAATGTTTACGTGGACTTTGTCACGTACGAAATTCTCTTTTGCCATTGTACTAAAGTTTATTTGTTAATTAATCAATATATCTAAAATGCACAATCTCCCTCTTGAGGCTATCACCTTTTAGAGAGAGAGCTGTAACTGAGAGTTGAACTCAGGACCTCTTCCTTACCAAGGAAGTGCTCTACCACTGAGCTATTACAGCAAGGATTGGAGCGGAAAACGGGGCTCAAACCCGCGACCCCCAGCTTGGAAGGCTAGTGCTCTATCAACTGAGCTATTTCCGCGAATACTTTGCCAAATGACCAAAAGAACCTTTCGAGTCTTATATAGCAAGTGATTTTAGTGAAAAAAAACGCAGGATAAGATTACCCTTTGTCCCGCGTCTGATTCGAGTGGGTGGTGATGGATTCGAACCACCGAAGGTAAAAACCAGCAGATTTACAGTCTGCCCCATTTGGCCACTCTGGTAACCACCCTTCAATCATGCGTCCCTTTGCTTAGCGCAACCTCCACTTGTTTGGAGAGCCTCTTGTCGGATTCGAACCAACGACCCCGAGATTACAAATCACGTGCTCTGGCCAACTGAGCTAAAGAGGCGAAACTTGCGTCCGATTAGCGTCGCTTGTGGACTCATTTTTGATTTCGGATGCAAAGGTACGCATAATTTTTTAATCCTCCAAATTTTTTGGAATATTTTTTAATGATTTCTTGATTTTTCTTTGATTTTTGCCAATTTTACCTTCAGAGCGTCGATACACTGATCGATTCCTTCCTCAAAAGTATCACATGTCTTCTCTACGAAAACCGGAGCTCCTGGTACTGCCACATTGATGCTTGTCTGCTTGTTCATAACGGTGGCAGGCTTGACAACTTTGAGTTGCACCTCTACTTTCTGTATATCATCGTAAGACTTTGAGAGCTTTTCTACCTTCTTGATAGCAAACTCCTGTAACTTTTCTGTCGCGTCAAAACGGACGGCCTGAATCTTAATTTCCATAGGTACCTCCTATTTTTACTAAGTTAGAACTACTGCCCCGCTCCATATTATATATATAATAAGGTGTAAGGGCGACTATTTATCTCTTTCATCAGAGGGCATAGCCCTGGGATGTGCCTTGCCATATACCCGTTTCAGATCCTCGAAAGTGACATGTGTGTATATTTCTGTCGTTGCTACACTCTTATGACCCAGCAGTTTCTGCACACTGCTCAACTGTGCATCATGATTAAGGAGCGCAGTAGCGAACGAATGCCGCAGCACATGCGGTGACCGCTTTTTGGCTGTCGTGACGAGAGAAAGGTATTTCCTCACCGTGGTATATACATACGCGACGGTGATTCTCTTTCCTTTGTCACTCACAAAGAACGCATCATCTTGCCTTTCGACGGTTTTCTCCCGCAACGCCAGATATTTCTCTATCTGGGAGGACAATTCTGCCGTCAGAGGAACGATCCTCTGCTTGCGTCTTTTTCCCGTAAACTTTATTTCATCGTTTACGAGATTGACATCGCTGTCATTGATCGCTACAGCCTCTGCCCTTCGTGCCCCTGTGGAATATAATAATAATAATAATGTACGCGCGCGGACATCACCAAAATCATCCTCATCCCATTCGAGTTCATCAAAAAGCTTGTCTGCCTCCTTTTCTTTCAGGAAGACCGGCAGCACTTTCTGCCTCTTGGGTCCTGTCACGAGGTGAGCCGGATCACTCTCGACCATTCCGTGCGCCAATGCGAATCTATACATCGACTTTACGGCGCTGAGCTGCTTGCAGACGTAGGACGCTTTCTGTCCTTTTTCCATCAGCGAGCCCAGCCAGTCTCGAATAATATCCGAATCCACTGTCTCGGGTGTCTGATTATCGAGGGAAGCGACAAACTCGGAAAAGTCTGCCAGCACTTCCCGATAAGTGGCTACGGTAGCCGGCGAAGCGACTCGCTCCGTTTCCATATATCTGAGAAAGTCTTCGATAATCATGTGGCGAATTTACGGAAATAAATTCAGACTACCAAATTATTTAACATTGATTAGGAATAATCACGGGATTACCCCTTCATCAACGTGAGGAGTTATTACTCCTCGTTGGCGCGAAGCTGCTGTACATAGATAGCGTGTTCCATCTTGAGACGCTTAAGTACAGAAGGCTTGTCGAACTGCTGACGTGCGCGGAGTTCCTTCACAACGCCAGTCTTCTCAAACTTTCTCTTAAACTTCTTAAGTGCTCTCTCGATGTTCTCGCCTTCTTTTACTGGTACGATAATCATTTTTGTTTTGTTTTTGTTTTAAGTATTTAATATTATGTAATTTACGTGCACCGTTGGCACAAAGCCTACGAAATGCGGGTGCAAAATTACAAATTATTTCGCACATGCGCAAGTAAAACGATGAAAAAGTGCTGAAAATCAATAAAATTCGTCCATTCCGCATTGTTTTGTCTGCATGAAGAAGGTGACATCTTTCCTGCATTGAAATAACTGTCCCCGCCCATGCCCCGCTTTTGCTTTAGCTGACTGTCGGCATTTTAGCGTCTTGCACCAGCAGGAACAAGCCGCTGAAGGCAGAAACGGCATACATCATCCCTGACCATAAATCACCGTTTTCACACTTTTAAGGACGACTTTTTGCGATTCCCCACACTTTTAAGGACGACTTTTTGTGATTCTCCACACTTTTAAGGACGACTTTCTTTGATATTTCAAATTAAAAATGTATCTTTGCAATCAGAAACTCCAAATAATCAGATTGTTATGAAAAGAACAGCCATCAAGGATTTATATCAGTGGAAAGAAAGCAACAACAGGAAACCGTTGATAATGCTTGGAGCGCGTCAAGTCGGTAAGACTTGGCTCATGCAGGAATTTGCCAAAGAGGCTTATTCCAAGAGTGCGTATGTAAACTTTGAAGACAATGAAATGCTTAAAGATTTGTTTGCGCATGACTTCGACATAACACGCATTGTCAACAGCATACAATGGAGCACGGGTGTATCTATAGACGAGAACACTCTAATTATTCTCGACGAGATACAGGAAGCTCATAGAGGTATCACTGCTTTAAAGTATTTTGCAGAAAAAGCACCTCAATATCACGTAATTGCCGCTGGTTCGCTTCTCGGAATATCCATGCATCAGAATGACTCTTTTCCTGTAGGAAAGGTTGATTTCATGCATTTGTACCCCCTTTCTTTCTTTGAATTTATGGATGCTATCGGTGAAACCAGCATGACCGAACTGCTTATGTCAAAAGATTGGCATATGATAACCATGTTCCGAAACAAGTTTGAGGAGCGTTTACGCCAATACTACTTTGTAGGCGGAATGCCGGAAGCGGTCAATTCTTTTGTCAAAGAAGGAGACCCATTGAAGGTCAGAAACATACAGAAAGCAATAATAGAATCATACGAACGAGATTTTTCCAAGCATGCACCTGCCATTGAGGTGCCGCGTATCCGTATGGTATGGAAATCTATCCCTGCTCAACTTGCTAAAGAAAACAAGAAATTCATATATGGTGTAGTGAAAGAAGGCGCAAGAGCTAAAGATTTCGAACTCGCCATCGAATGGCTAAAAGATGCTGGATTGATACACAAGGTGAACCGATGCAAGAAGGCACAGATTCCATTGACTGCATACGAAGACTTCTCCGCATTCAAACTTTTCATGTCCGACATAGGCTTGATGGGAGCCATGAGCAATATCCCTACTCAAAGTCTGCTGGAAGGGAATGTATTGTTCTCTGATTTCAAGGGCGCATTGACCGAGCAATACGTCATGCAGCAGTTGAAAGAAAACCCTTCATTGTCCATTTATTATTGGTCCGCTGACAATTCACGGGGCGAAATAGATTTCTTATTGCAAAAAGAGGATAAAATCATACCAATAGAAGTAAAAGCGGAGGAAAACCTGCAAGCAAAGAGTCTCAGAGTGTTTGTAGAGCGAAACCCAGGACTAAAAGGCGTACGCCTTTCCATGTCACCTTACAGAGATCAGGATTGGCTCACCAACTATCCATTATATTCCATACTGGCTATATTATAAGGCAGATTGTCAAGATAGTTCTGAATGAGCCTGGCTTCCTCTATAATTGTCCGATTTTTCCGCCCAAGCCAAGCAATACGACCTCGCTCTCGTAACCATCTGACAGTCAGGACAGTGCAAAAGCATAGATATTACGCTGCAAAAGCATAGATATCAGGACGTGAAAGCATAGATATCACAAGGTAATAACTATGCTTTCACGCTCCAATATCATAGCCATCACTTTCCGACAGCATGATCATCATGTTTTTTGTTCTGTTTTTCCGACATCGGCCATGCACTGCTTCCTCCGTTCTTTTGCCGACATCCGTGCAGTATGTGTGGCACGAACTGCAGGGAGCGCATCCAGCACTCAGTGTCCCATTCGTGAGGTATCTACCTTCTTTACCTCCTTCTCCTTGTAGCCGCCGAACTTATATACGACAGCAAAGGTGAGTGCGTTCCAATCGTGGTTGACCTTCATGCGGTGGTCTTGGTTGCCTTGCACGGAACGGGTGTCGAAGAAATTGTTGAAGATGTTGTCGCCATTAAGGCGCAATCCCCATTTGCCGTCGCGCGACGACCATTGCAGTTTGGCATTCATTCTGAAGATTGGACTTATGTCGTAAACGCCTTGTATCGCCTTCGACTGGAAGAAAGGATTCAGAATGAGGCGCAACTCCTGCGTGCTGCAAAGTTTCAGGGACGCAGTGCCTCCAAGTATGACAGACAATCTCTTGCGGTCGAACGGCAAATCGAAGAAATTACGGCTCTTGTCGTGCTTGTATGTTCCTACGGCAAACACGTTGCCGTTGAGCCATTTGCCGGCATTGAACATGGCAGTTGCCTGCAGTCCGAAGGTGTTGGAATAGTCGAAGTTGGTTTCCTTCATGATTACTGCCATGCGGTCAGCGGTCTGGTAAGGCAACTGCACGGAATAGTCGGGCTTCAGATTGGCGAAAGCCATCAGCGTATAGCGTCTCTTTATCTGCCACATCAGGTTGACATTATAGTCTGAGTATGGCTTAAGGTCCGGATTGCCATGTATCTCGGTGTATGTGGAGGCGTAAAACACGTTGCTCATCGTTGACCAATAGCTTGGAAACTCTGAATTGGAACTGAACGAAAGATTGAGCAGATGGCTGTCGTTGATGTTCCACAAAGCGTTGAGCGTGGGATAGATGCGCCATTTATCCCATATCGGAGAGTGGTATTGCTCAGCGGCTACAGAGGCTTCCAGACTGATTGCCTTGCTTATCTGCTTGCTGAAGCCGGCATATATGTTCCATATCCGCTCGTCGATGTCCACGCTGCTTGTCCCATCGGGCAGGATGGTGCCGTGCTTGTCTTTGGTTGTCTGATAACTGTTGTTGCTCGTGAACTGCCCTTTCACGCCATACGACAATCCCCATCCGTGTGCCAGAGAATGCGTCTGGTCGGCTGTAAGCATCCATTTGTTGATGGTCTGCTCGCTGCCGCTTGTCAGGTTGCGTTCCGTTTCCGCCATGCTTTCATCCGTATGCATCGTGCCGTCGAGGGCTTGCAGCTGAGGAGTGCGATAGTAGGTGTATGAACCGCTGAGGGTGAGTCCGAAAGGAAGCGAGTAGTTCAGGTCCACATTGTGCAGGTATTCGTGACTGTCATTATGCATTCGGCTTATGCCTGAACCCGTCGTGTGGTTGTTTGAGATCGTCTTGTCCCATTGTCCTGTATAGGCAATGTCGAGACGATGGCTCTTGCTGAAGGCGTAATTCATGCCCAGTCGGTAGTCGTGCGTAATGCCAAACGACTTCTGCCCGGTTTCTTCATTATAATATATGCGATTGTTGCCAAGTGGATGATTGGCTACACGTGAAGACTCACGGTATGAATAGCCGTTTACTAATTTATATTGTGCATCCAGTCCAAACTTGCCCCTTTGCAGAGAAAGATAGAAATCGCCGAACCCTCTGGCATATTTGTCCTGCTTCATGCCGCCGATGATCTGTCCCGATAGCTGGTTTGTGCCGGCATAGTCCTTCGTGACGATGTTGATTGCCATGCCACGCACATGATAACGAGCTGGAGCAGACAGCATCACTTCGGCTTTAGCCAACTGTGTCGCCGGCATTGCCTTCAGGCGTTCAGACAGCTGTTCCTGAGTCAACGTGGTGGCTTGTCCGTTGATTATCAATGTCACATCATTGCCTGAGAACGCAATTTTGCCCGTAGCATCGCTGACACCTGGTATGTGCGTCAAAGCCTCATAAGCGTTGTCGGCAGGCAACTGCTTCAAGAGCAGCGGCATATTGTACGACAACATTCCGCGCTCTGCCTTGACAATGGGGCGCGAACCCTTCACCATCACCTCCGGAAGGTTGTGCATCATGGATTCCATCGTGAGCGAATCCTTTTGCGAATTGCCCTGCGCATCGGCTGTAATTGCCGACAACATCAGGATACCGATAAAGAATAGTCTGTTCATTTTCATTCGTTATTGTGTTGTGGAATCATCTATTTGTCTTTGTCAAGTTGTTTCCTTGCCGTGACTATAAGTTTCTTTGTTTCTTCATCTTGCGCATTTTCCGCTTTCGAGATGAATATCTGCAGATACATGCTTGCCTTGTCTTTGTCGCCAGCCCCTATCAGCATCTGCGCCGCATTATAGTAATCCAGCAGGTTGTCGTGCTCACCGTAGGCTATACATCGCTCAAAAGACCGTGCGGCATCGGCATACTCGTGGTGCTCATAATGCAGACTTGCCAACTTCCGGAAGATGCGCAAAGCCCTGGTTTGCGGCATGGCGGTTTCTATGGACCGGTTGAAATGCTCCATAGCGAGCGAGTCCATGAAGAGAGCCGCTTCTGTCATTGCCAGACGATAGAGGCAATAGGAGTTGTCGTCATCGAATGTTATGGCCTTGGCAAGATGTTCCTGGGCTTTATCAGCGTTGGACGTACAGTCGTAACACAGACCAAGCACAAAGTTTGACGTGTAATTGTCCTGCCCCTGCGTTATGAGTTTCTCATATTGCGTGATGGCTTCCTCGTATTTTTGCTGCAGGAACAGGGAGTAGGCGAGCTGGTTGTTCACCAACAGATTAGTCGAGTCGCAATCCGCCACGTATCTCCTTGCTGTCCGTTCCGCCTTTTCCGGTTGGCCCATCTTGTTGTAAAGAGATGAGAGTGAGGCAACTATCTCGCTGTCGTATGGGTAAAGTTTCGTTATATGCTCACCCCATAACGCCGCTTTGTCGTTGGCATTCAGTCCTGAGAAAGAGTAATAGTACATGCGTGCGTCTTCGTGGCTTATGCTGTCCTCGGGAATCCTGGCAAGACTTTCTATGCAAGCCTTGCTGTTGCCCATATTGCGATAGCACAAGGCAAGCTTCCTGTGTGCGGTGATATTTGTGGAATCACTGTTTGCACAAGCGAGATAATACTGCATGGCATGATAGTTGTCATGGATATTGAGACAGCTGTCACCCTTCTGCAGCAACATTGCCGCATTGTTGTCGTCCTGCGCACTTGTGCTCATCGCATTGAATATGAGCAGGAGCGACATTGCAAGTGGAATATGAAAACCTCTCATAGACTGATATTTATTTGTTTTTTACTTCGGGAGTGAAAGCGACAGGCAAAGTGAATTCCATATTTACAATCGTGCCGTCAGACAGTTTTGCCGGAGTCCAGCGAGGACTTTTCTTCAGCAGTTCGATGACGGTTCGCTCATAAGCCTTCTCTTCGGGTGCCTCCAACACCTTGAAACCACCTAAAGTGCCGTCGGTTTTCACCGTGAAACTGATTACTACTCGTGCAGGTTTAGTCTCAAGCCCTTTGGGGTATTCGATGTTCAGCATGACCCATTTCAGAAACTCGCTGATGTCTTTGCCGCCGTCGAATTTAGGTTTTTGTCCGCCTTTGGGCAGAACGGCTATGGTCTTCAGCACGTTATCCTGCCGGACAGCGCTGTCAGTACCGTATGAAATGTATGCTCCAGCGGCTGCAAACACCAGCACAAGCGCAATGACGGCACACGCCACCTTTATATAAAGAGATTTCCTGTGGCTTTGGTTTGCCGTATCTTTACCGAGAAAGTAAGTCTCTTCTTTCATTTCCTTATCTTTCATATCATTATATTTTAGTTAAGGTATTGTCTAAGATTGCCTTCAGTTGCTTAAGCGGATCCTTGCTCACATGCAGCGTGAATTTCCTATTGAAGCCCTGGTCATACAGCACGAGTTCGGCAGTATTGGTGTTGATGCTGAAGATGTACTGGCTGTTGATGATATAGTTTCTGCCTACACGGGCAAACAAATGTGCGCTGTCCGGCAACTGTTCCACTATCTTCCTCTCAAACACAGCAAGATTGAATGAGAATGTATATTCGTCGCCATCAACAAGTTTCAGAACGCAATAGCTGCCTTCCGAACAGACATAAGCTATTTGTCGGGCCGCCACTCTCAACAGGTAATTGCTGTTTGATATTATGAGGTAATCTTCCATATTTGTGCTTTAGGGTGGTTCCAATTATGTTTCATATATGAGGTAGCGATTTACATAGCCACCCTTATTTTTCGGCAAAGGTAACAAAAACTTTCTGAAAAGCCCGACATGCATCATGTTTATTTTGTGAAACTTACGTTTCAATTTATGAACAATACGAATACGGCATGCCTCTCCTTGCGAGGAATGTCTCCAAACGAGTAAAAAGACCTTTCCCACAAACGTTCAAATTCAGCGACAGCACAAAATCATATGCCCTAAATGGTTCTGTACTGTTAAACCTCGATGGAGGGCAAATCATCAGGAATATACCAACAAACCCACATCGACAAAACCAAGACTATACCTATACCTATACCCAGAACTAACCGAGAGTACTACGAAACGAAGTCTCATGATGACTTCCCCAAAAATATTTCACTATTTTTTTCAAGAAATTGTTTTTTTTTGATTGTCAAACTATCATAGTTCGTTTTTTTTTATTATCTTTGTCACAAAATAATTTTTGATATTTGCATGAGTGAAAGCCATACTCGCTGGCAAGCAACATACTATAATATGGACTGCTTCCAAGATGTACTGGGCCAAATTGACGATTTCATGATTGGCGCACTAACGACTCACGTCCATCAACAGAGCACAACTAATGCAGATCGCTAATTCAGAACAACTAAAGGGACAGGACTATGCCACAAGGTGATCAAGTAAGAAACGGCAAAGCATTTGAATATGCTATTGCTAAAGAATATAAGAAATATATCAGTCAGGAAGGACGTAATGCCACTTTGGTTGAGAATGAAGCATACAAACAAGCAAAAGACTATTATGACAGTTTTTCAAATGTAGAGCAGACCCGTTTTGACAAAGCAGCATATGAGACCATTGAAACTATGACAAAGATTGAACCTGGACTGCTTGCTCAGAAAAACGAAAAGGACATTATTTCTATAAGCTTGCAAAAAGATCATGAAGGTGAGAACGGTGACGTACGCGATGTTGTCTTCAGTCGTAATTCTCCTCGATGGGAGATTGGCTTTTCTGCAAAAAACAACAACGATGCCGTAAAGCATTCAAGACTGAGCAAGACTCTCGATTTTGGAGAAAAATGGCTAAGAGTTCCATGCTCTGAAACTTATTGGCAGGAAATAGATCCCTTATTTGAGAAACTGCAAAGCATACGTCAGAACGATTCCAAAGCACTATGGACTGACATGGGTGAAAGGAAACAAAATGAATTCTATGTTCCATTGCTGACAGCATTCAAGAAGGAATTGCTGCGTATCGACAAAGCATCAGAAGGAATTCCTGCAAAGCTGATTTCATATCTGATTGGCGAATATCCATTCTACAAGATAATCAAGGACGATACGCATAATATGGTAATCGTAAAGGCATTCAATATCAACGGAGAATTGAACAAGACTGTCAACAAGGTCAAGTCACGTTATTCAATACCGGCGATTAAACTACCTACAAGGATTGTGGAATTTGAATTCAAAAAGGGCTCCAAGGACACCCTCAACATGATACTGGATGGTGGATGGGAAATCTCATTCCGCATTCACAATGCAAGTTCCAAAGTGGAGGCTTCACTTAAGTTTGATGTCAGACTTTTAGGTAATCCTCCCATATTATTTACACAACATTTATTCCAAGAAAAATAAAGAAATGGCTCTGATAAGTTTATTTAGCGGCGCTGGTGGATTGGATCTCGGCTTTCACAATGCCGGATTCAAGACAGCCGTGGCAAACGAATTTGATTCTAAGATATGCCCCACTTTCCGTCGTAATTTCCCTGATGTATGTCTGATAGAGGGCGACATAAGGAACATCAACGAGTCGTTCTTCCCTGACAAGATTGATGGTATCATTGGCGGACCTCCATGTCAATCATGGAGCGAAGGCGGTGCAAAGAGGGGAATAGATGACCCACGCGGTCAACTTTTCCGTGATTACATCCGCATTCTCCAGGCAGTCCAGCCTCTATTCTTCGTAGCTGAGAATGTCTCTGGCATGCTTGCACCACGAAATGCAAAGGCTGTAGAAGAATTTCTGAATGAGTTTCGCAATGCAGGCAAAGGGTATGACGTGCAGATGAAAATGCTCAATGCAAAGGATTATGGAGTGCCGGAAGATAGAGACCGGGTGTTTTACATAGGTTTCCGCAAAGACTTGGGCATTACTGACTATGAATATCCGACACCTGTAATACCTCGTATTACACTCAGGGAAGCGATAGGTGACCTGCAGGAAACAGCCATTCCAGCAAAGGATAAGAATCACACCAACGGCAAAGCGTGCAAGGTGCTCAATCATGAATATTATATAGGTGGGTTCTCCCCTATATTCCTTTCCCGAAATCGTGTGCGCAGTTGGGATGACCAAGGCTTTACAGTGCAAGCAAGCGGCAGGCAATGTCAACTTCATCCTCAGGCTCCTCAGATGATAAAGATAGATGCCAACAAGCAGATTTTTGTGCCTGGCAAGGAACATCTATACCGTAGGATGACTGTCAGGGAAGTAGCACGTTTGCAAACATTCCCTGATAATTTCGAGTTCGTTTATGAAGACGTCAACATGGGCTATAAGATGATTGGAAATGCTGTGCCTGTAAATCTTGCCTACCATGTAGCAATGAGCATACGTCATGCCCTTGACAAGCACAATGTGAAATACAACATCAATGACAATGAGGTTATTGACATCTGCAATAGACGATTTGGCATTAAGAGAAGCACTGAAAGGAAAGGCAAGCAATATCAACAAACGAATTTCATGGATCTTTTCGAGCAGTATTCCGACAACAGCATGGTCTCTAACAGCATGGTGAATGAAGAAATCCCTGACAACAAGATGTAATTCCATGCATCAGTTTTGGTGACATATTGCATTGCAAAAGCATAGATATTACTCCCTGAAAGCATAGATATTACACTGCAATAGCATAGATATTACACTGCAATAGCATAGCTTTTACTCCCTGAAAACTATGCTTTTACAAACATCCAACAACAGTCAACCCCAACCTTTCCTTAGAGGGGCAAGCCACTCTTTTTTCCCCATTGGGGACGGATTGGTTAGGTACTGACATTGATACTGTTGGACCGGAAACAGAGCGGAATTAACATTTGTTCGTACTTTTTCGGCTGTAATTCTCAAAAAATAATTTTATGCAAAAGTAATTCCACCCTTCCACCTTCGCTATCTTATGTATTTAATAGTCAATGCGTTAGATATG
>CAKQPF010000021.1 GCA_934256705.1 uncultured Prevotella sp. | reverse complement strand
TCTCCAAATGGAACTATCTCGTCAAATGTTGATCTTAACCGCAGAAAACTACGGAAGTTATTATTTACACATTACTAAACAACAAAACAACATTTTTATCCATTGATATTTTTTTTTGAGAGGGGAGGTACTGTCTTCCAGACAGCCGCTCTCTTCTTTGCTATAAATCCCGAGACTTCGTCCCGGGTTACTCTCGCTTCGCTCGGTATTGCCTTCCAGGCAGATTTGTTGTCTGGTGGTTTTGTTGTCTGGTAGTTTTGTTGACAGAATAGACAAACAACTAAACCACAAAACAACTAAACAACTAAACAACCTTTTAAACTACCTGTCCCACTTATTCTTTCGCTTCGAGCGGAAAGGCTGGGCGTTGACACCCGAACCGTACCTTCCCTTCGTAGCTCCGCGATACTGGTTCCAGCGGTCCATGATGCGATTGACGTAGTCCGCCGTCTCGGAACCGCGCATGTAACCATATTTCACCACCGGGTCATTGTAATACTGCGGTGACTGCAGTCCAAGGACAAACTCGCGCACTTCCGCCCATCGCTGCGGGTTCCTGCCGTATTTCTTTGCCAGAGCCATTGCATCACGGATGTGATTATAACCTCCATTATAGCACGCGAGAGCGAAATGCAGGCGTTCCTGCCGGTTGGGAACATCAGCAAACCTGCCCTGCAGCTCCGCCATATAGCGACAGGCGGCATGTATGTTTGCCTCCGGCTCGTAGATCTGGGCACGAGGCAGTCCGAGATGGTCTGCCGTGGAAAGCATTATCTGCATGAGTCCGCACGCTCCAGCCCATGACTTGGCCTTAGGGTCGAAACAGGACTCCTGATAGCACTGCGCCGCGATAAGGGTCCAGTCACAGTTTGCCACTCCGGCATACTTGCGGAAAAGCGGGTCATAACGGGAGATTACCGCATCCTTCCTGTTGAGCATAAACGGATAGATGTGGCGCTTGACGAATCCCACGGCGAGGGTACGCTTCATCTCCTGCTGGGTGGAGGCTATCATCGAAACCTTGAACCACGAATCGAGAGCCTTGGCAAGCTCGGTGCTGCTTTGGTTTACAGCCCATGAATAGGTCTTGAGACTGTCATGCACGCCGCATAGAGCCAGGCCCTTGTAGTTGAGGGCGGTCTGTGGTTGTGGGTTGTTGGTCTTGGGTTGTGGGTTTCGGGTCGCCTTCTCTCCTTTTACCGGGAGCGGGAAGGCGATGATGTCCGCCTCACCATCGCGCAGCCTCGTGATCATCTCCGTGGTGTCCTTGCACAGTTCGACACGAAGAGAGACTCCGAGCCTCTGCGCAAACTTCTCGCAAAGGAGATAATGCAGTCCAAGCCCATGCCCGCGATATTCATAATACGTCTCAGGTCCTGACATGGTAAGCATTATCATTTCGCCTGCATTGACAATATCCCCGAGCGACATCATGTCGGAATCCACGCTGTCACGCTTCTCTTCTTCCCCATCGCCTTCTTCGTCGTCCTCCATCACTTCTCCCCACGGGGTAATGTTCGGCTGTTCTTTCTCCCTTATGAGGTCGCAGGAAGAAAGAATACATAGAACTATTATAAACAAGGAGGAAATGCGCATTGGATGGTGGGTTGTGGGTTGTAGGTTGTGGATTGTGGGTTGTGGGTTGTATAGTACAAACCGACCTACAACCAACAACCCACAACCTTACAACCAATGAAATGAAAAAGACCGGCTTATCTGCCCCATTCCTCCAGGATGGTGCGCTGGCCTTTGATTTTAACTCCAGCGGTATTCTTGAGGACAGAGGCTAACTTCTTACGGTCAATGGCTACGTATGCGTAACGGTCATAAACGTCAATACGACCTATTTCAGCGGATTTCAGTCCGCCAATCTTACACAGAAATCCTACGATATCGCCTTTACTGATCTTGTCCTTCTTGCCTTTTCCGATGTAAAGAGTCGTTCTGGACGGCATTATCGGACGGCAGACAGTGGTCTGGACAACGTATTCTTCAGGATTTACATCGATAAATTCCGGTATCCTCTCTTCAGGACCCAGAAGGAAGAACGTCTTGCCTTCGGCATCCCAACGGGCGGTGCGCCCTACCCTATGGATGTATTCACTCTCTGCAAGAGGCAGATGATAATGGATGATGTTGCCTATTGACGGAATGTCAAGACCACGGGATGCGAGGTCGGTGCAGACCATGATGTTGACCGAACCGTTGCTGAACTGATAAAGAGCCTGTTCGCGCTGGCGCTGGTCGAGCCCTCCATGGAATACCACGTGCGGAAAACCGTTCTCACGAAGATAGCCAGAGACTCTATCTACAGACTCCCTGTAATTGAGGAATACTATGCTCGACTCTTTTCCCACTTCGGAAAGCAGGAGCGAAAGCATGGGAAGCTTGTCCTTCTGTCCGCTCTTCACCACGTAAGTCTCCACCCTGTCATTGGTCTGCTCTTCATCCACAAGGAAGGAGAGCTTGGCTGTCCGTCCCATATTGACATAATCAGGGATAGCGTCAATGTCGGTGGCTGAAAGGAGAATGCGGCGGCAATCGTCAGCCAGGAAGCCGAGAATGGCATTCATCTCGCGGGCAAAACCCATCTCAAGACATTTGTCGAACTCATCAATCACGAGAAAGCGGACATTGTCACAAAGGATGTTTCCCTTCTCCAGATGGTCGAGGAGACGACCTGGAGTGGCAAAGATGACCTGGGGATTGACGTCGCGCATCCGGCGGTGCTCGTCCATTGCCGGACGACCACCATAACAAGCCATTCCACGGACTCCGCATTTCATGTTCTTCAGCACTTCGGAAGACTGGAGGGCGAGCTCACGTCCGGGAGTAATCACGAGCATCTGGACATTTATATCGTCACGGTCTATCTGCTCCTGAAGCGGAAGGAGGTAAGCGAGAGTCTTGCCAGTGCCGGTAGGAGAAAGGATCACGATGTCCCGCTCTGTGGTCTGGCATTCCTTTGTCACAGCCTTCTGCATCGGGTTGAGGGCCTGGATGCCCAGGTTATGAAGTATGTCTTTATACATGGGTTGTGGGTTTTTGGTTGTGGGTTGTAGGTTGTGGGTTGTGGTTTTTTGGTTGTGGGTTGTGGGTTATTGGGTATTATAGTGAGATAAACTCGCAAGAGACATACACATTCTAACCAAAAACCAACAACCAAAAACCAACAACCACCTATCATTCTATTTCAGAAAATTCCTTACCAAGGTTAAGGTTAAGATAGATGGTATAGAGCACAGGGCGCCATCTGTCTTTCTCTTCAGGGGCAAGGGCACGATACCTCTCCATATACGGACGGCATTTACGGTAAAGCGCATTCACGTTCCTGGTGCGTTCAGCAGGACTCAGCTTGGTATTGCTTTCCATTTCCAGAGCCTTGTTGTAATATGCGAGAGCGATGTTGTAATTCACCTCTGCAATGGAATCATTACGGGAAAGGAGCATCATTCCCTCATTGATGCACTCTTCATACCTTGCGAGATTGAGCAGAAGCGTCTGGTGGGTCACTCTGAGCATGATGTCTGCAGTGTCTGCCTTCATCACTCTTTCCGTCAGGGAAAGCGCCTCCTTGTATTCTCCCTCATCGCAATAGTAGCCCACAAGACGCGGGAAGAAGAAGGAAGAAACAGGGAAACTGTCCACTCCCATCCTCAGATACCTGAGATAATCCATCGTGTCCTTCTGCTGATAATAAATGTCCGAGAGGCATTGCAGGGAGAGTTCAAGGCGTGGACTGTACTTGAGCGCGAGGTCTTTATATTTCAAAGCGGCGGGGAAATCCCCTTTCTTGTATCCTGCGACCAATGAGACAGAGGATGCATGAGCGGCAACCGTGCTGTCAGGACTGATCTTCGTGGCGGAAAACAACGGCCAATGAGGGGCAGAAAGATAAGTATCCATAAACTGCACCGCCTCATCATATTTCTGATGATTCTGGAAATAGATGCCGCCGGTGTAGAGATTATGATAGAAATGGGAAAGCTGGAAGGCGTGGTCCTTGCGGTATTTGAGCGCGATGCGTCCCTTCTCGTCCGGCAGAGCGTCGATGGAATCAAAGCGGTCAAGGAGCAGGAACATCTTCCTCGCAGTGAGGAAGAGGGATGCCGTGTCGTATTTCTGTTTGAGAAAGAGTTTCTCGTTTCCCTGCTGATACTGCTTTTTCAGCACGTCATAGAGAGCGAGATAGAGCCTTTCATCCTTCTGGTTCAGAGAATCTTGCAGGAGTTTGTTGATGGAAGACTCCACTCCCTGCAGATTACTGCCGGACTTCAATGAAGCCTTAGCCTGTTCGAGCGCTTTCTTCACCTCCTTCTTTCTCGCCTTAGCCTCCTGCTTTGTCTCTGGAGACGAACCGTCCACCGAAGACGGCATCGCCATCATCGGCAAGAAATCAAGAACGAATATGATAAGAAGTGCAAGATTTTTCATTTTTTCTATTTCCTGAATATCTGGCTTGGAAGCCCTTTAGAGATTAGTAACTGCTGGTCTTTCTCGATGAGAGTCTTCAGCTCTTTGTCCGACTTTTTCTTGAGTTTCGACATCTGCTTCCCGTAGAGGTCAATCCTCCTGAGCACATATTGCGTGAAGTCGTCATTGTAGCCGAGGCGCTGGTTGGCGGCAATCTTGTCGCCCTCCATCTCTATTGCCGTCGTGACATCATCCACGGCAAGAGAGAGTTTTCCGATTCCCTCTTCCACTTCTGCACGCAGAATATAGTTTTGAGGGTTCTTTCCGTGAAGTTCCAGCAGATGGTTCACATCATCGTAAGCCATCTGCATCTTGTTTTCCGCAATATCCACACGGACAAGCCCCGTGAGAGCGCCTTCATGCTCCGGAGCATATCTCAGCACCTGCTCGTAGTCCTGACGGGCGAAAGCGTATCTTCTCAGCTTAACATTCGTGAATGCCCTGAAATAGAAAGCGCCGAGATGCGTGGGATAAAGGTCGAGGATATTGGAGTATTCATCCAAGGCATACTGCCATTGTTCGAGCGCGATGTTAGCCTCAGCCTTTCTCATTCTCAGTTCGAGGGATTTGGGATTGCGCTCCACGAGCTGTGAAAGGTAAGACAAGGAATCACGCCATTCCTTTGCGGTCTGTGCAGAAGCATGGACCGTAGAAAGAAACAGCGTGATTGCTATGATAAGTATTCTCATTATTCCGGTTGTGGGTTGTGGGTTATCGGTTGTCAAGATCTGCTGAAGACAGCCTTCTCATCCGCCAGCTCCATAGGTTATCCAACAAGCATAAAGCGAAATGAATACCCACGGACTAAGCCTTGCGGATAAAGTCAACTATCCACTCTCCGACTTCCTTGGTGCCATACTTGGCTCCGCCTTCCACCTGGATTTCAGGAGTGCGGACATTCTGGTCGAGAGAAGCGTCAACAGCTTTTCGAATGAGTGCGCCCTCTTCCTTGAGGTCGAAATACTCATAGAGCATAGCGACAGAGAGAATCTGGGCGAGAGGGTTTGCAATGTTGAGTCCCTTACCCTGTGGCCATGAACCGTGGATAGGCTCAAAGACAGGAGTGGAAGAACCTGTAGATGCGGAAGGGAGAAGTCCCATAGATCCTGTGATGCATGATCCTTCATCGGTGAGGATGTCGCCGAAAGTGTTCTCCGTAACCATGACATCGAAGAACTTAGGGTCCTGTATCATGCGCATTGCAGCGTTATCTACATACATATAGTCGGTAGTGACATCAGGATATTCCTTTTCCATCTCCTGAGCCACCTTGCGCCAGAGGCGTGAAGAGGCGAGCACGTTGGCCTTGTCCACCACGGTGAGGTGCTTGCGGCGCTGGCGTGCATACTGATAGCCTACGCGAAGGATGCGCTCCACTTCAGGACGTGTGTAGTAATTGGTGTCAAGAGCATCCTCCGTGCCGATCTGTTCATTCACAGAAGGCTCCTGCTTCTTGCCGAAGTACATTCCGCCTGTAAGTTCACGGATGCAGATAAAGTCAGCTCCGCGGACGATTTCATCCTTCAGAGGTGATTTGTGAACGAGGCAGTCGAAGGTGGTCACAGGACGTATGTTGGCAAAGAGACCGAGCTTCTTTCGCATTGCCAGGAGTCCCTGTTCCGGGCGCACCTTTGCAGTCGGGTCATTATCAAACTTCGGGTCACCTACAGAAGCGAAAAGCACAGCATCGGCTTCCTCACAGGTCTTGAAGGTTTCCTCTGGGAATGGATCACCAACTTCATCAATGGCATGGGCACCACAGAGCGCCTCCTTATAACTAACTTCGTGTCCGAACTTCTGAGCCACGGCGTCCATTACGGCAACGCCCTGCTCCATTATTTCCGGTCCGATACCATCACCGGCCAGTACTGCGATTTTCAATTTCATATTATTTCGTGTTGTTTTGTTGTTTTTTCGTTATAAAACGAATGCAAAATTACACATTTTTCCTGACAATTCAAAAGAAATGTGGATATTTTAATTTTGTTTAGTGGTTTGATTATTTAGCGGATTGGCGGATTTTTGGCTGGTTGTGGGTTTTGGGTTGTGGGTTTGGGGTTAGAAAGTGGATACCTCTTGCGGATTTATCTCACCATAATACCAAAAACCAACAACCGACAACCAACAACCAACAACCGACAACCATAGTAGCACTCCCCTACCCCTTTACAGCATAAATCCTTACGGAACTGTTGAGACCGGACGGCACTGGCTCCCATCCATCATACTTTGTCTTCTTGTAATGGATGTCCACCACATTGATTTCATCAAACTTTCTCCACTCCACTCCGCGGCGGTCGAGGTCTGCAATGCGGTTTGCCGGGAGATTGGTCACCTCCACACGGATGGTGTTCTCGCCCGATTTGAGCACCGAACCGTCGAATGTGAGGACGTAAGGCACTGCCCACGCACATCCTACATATACATTATTTATATATACACGGGCTGACTCACGCACGTCTCCGAGGTCAATAGCCCAGCGGTCAGACACTTCGGACGGTGCTTTCGTCACCACCTTTGACTTGCCTTTCGCATTCTTTACGAGGGAATTGATGGTGAGCTTGAAGGTCGTCTCATAGACTCCCGTGCCCATCGTCACCTTTGCAGAGTCGTCATCGAGAGTCTCCCAGGTCTGGAGATTGTTGATGAAGAATGAGCCTGGCACCTTAGGAGCTTCTTCCGTGAATGACAAGCACCATCCTTTGTTGATGCCCACTTCCGTTCCCTTCATCTCCACTGTCTTCTGATAAGGGAATGCCGGCTGACTGTCAGCATGGAGTCCTGGGACCGGCTGACTGAATGTCTCCAGAATCATGGACTGACCTGAGCGAAGGGCAATCCGGATCTTGCCGTCAGATGTCTGCGCCGCAAAGCGTTCGCCTGTCATAGGGTCAAACCACATAGCGTCCTTGTAATCCACTGCAAGCGCCACCATTGCGTCAACATCCTGCGGAGTGAGATTGGAGATGAAGTAATGGAAGCCTTTGTCGTTCTTCCTTCTTATCATCTTCATTCCGTATTGAGCCTTCATCTGTTCGGCTTTTGCAGCCTTTTCCATGCTTTCCGCATTGACGCCCACCATGATGTTTGCACCCTGCTGTCTGAGTTCGTCGATATGCTTGCGCACCGCATCGGTCATTATGGTGCCTTCATCCGGAATGATAAGGCCCTTGTACTGCTGTCCTGCAGCGGTAACGAGCATTCCATTACGGCAGGTCGTGGTGAGGATATACTTCTCGCTGATGTAATCGCAGTCGAATCCAGCCTTGTCTATCTTGCCTATAGTCTCCACGAATTCCGGCGCAAGTTCGTTCATCGTATGGATGGCAAACTGCATGAGGCGCTTCTTCGTGGTGCGCTTTGCCCACATATTCCTTACAGGAAGGAGCGTGAGGAAATCATTGTCAGGCTTTCCCCACTGCAGGAAACTCTGGCTTCGCTCGATATATTTCATCAGTTCGGGCGCATCACGCCAGATGCTGTTGGTAGGACTCATATCGACGCTGGCATAGAATTTCCATCCCGGCCACACATCATCCTTTGGAGAATAGCATGTGCCGTGGAAATAGACGTGATTGACTCCTGCACAGAACATCAGGTCGAGGTCCGGCTTCATCTGTGAGAGACTCGTGCGGAAATGCTCTGTAAGCCATGTGAACGTCTCGCTTGACACGAACGGTTTTCCATTGACATGAGCGGCAGATGGAGCATATTTCAGCATGGAGAAATCCGAATCGTTCTTTCTCGTCTTGCCTGGATCCTGACGCAGTCCCTTGATTCCGAAGTCCGTAAGGCCGAATCCTTCGATTTCCGGAATGTCAACGGCAGAATAACAGTCGATGAGATTTGCTGGCGAACCATGTGCCTGGTTTCGGGTAATCGCACCATGGCTATGTGCCCACTCAGTCCAGACGGTGGTGAAATTGTCGAGGAGGAGGTCACCGAGAGTCTCTCTGTAGTCCATCACCACCTGCTTGTCTCCGTCCACGAGCTTGTCAAAGCATTCTTCGAGACTGTAACCTCTTCGGCTTTGGAATTCCTTGAAGAGATCTGTGGTGTAGTCTCCTTCGCTCACTTCATAGGAATCATTGAAGAATGTATGCGGATAAGGCGTCTTTGTCCGCTCGAAAGCCTCGCTGATATGGTTGAGATAATTCTCCACGCAGCGGCGGTTGAAATGGTCTATCACGTAGCCCTGTCCTCCAGGAGCGGCGCGTTTCACCATCATCACTCCGTATTTCTGCCACAAAGTGAGGATGCGCCAATCGCCTTTGCCGAGCTTCTGCTCCTGTCCGGCAAGCGGCACGAGATTTCCCTTCCTGTCATATCCGAGCTTTACGAAGGCATCAGCCTTGGCTCCGTCCTTCTTTCTCTGGAAAGCGTAGATGCCGACGAGCTTCGTGTTCTTCGCTTTCTTTGCTGGAGGAGCCACTTTCAGTTTCTTTATGTCCTTATAATATAAGGTGGTGTCGGCAATCACCATCTGTGAAGCACTTTCTTCCAAAGGAACTGAAGGTCCGCCAAACGGCCAGCCTGTGCCTGTAGCCATATCCACTTCGATGCCGGTCCGTTTTCCTTCCTCCTCCACAAACCTGAGCATATCCATCCATTTGGGAGAGAGATACTCGATGTTGTTTGCCTCATTGCCTTTGACTCCATAGATAGGAGTAATCTCCACAGCACCGGCACCATGCGCCGCATACTGGTCCATGTTCCATCGGATGTTCTGCTTGTCAACAGCAGATCCGAGCCACCACCAGCGCAATCCCGCCTTTGCTTCGGGACGTGCTTCAGGCCATGACTGCGCCATTGCCACAGAAGACATGGCAAGCAGAATGGAAAGAGAAATGAAATGTTTGTTCATAAAGTTAGTTATAAGTTAGTTATTTTAAATGTATTTGTCTTTTACAAGAACAATAAGGTCGCTTAGTCCCTGAACGCTGGCAACTGTAAGCATCAATTATAAACTGATTCTTCTATACCAACAGAAAGACTCGCGTCACTTTAGAAGTGTAGATTTTATTTTTTACTTTTCTTTTTGCTATGAAGGAACACAAAGATACGATGCAGAACTCAAGCTAACATTACGTTAATCACTCTGTTCCAATGCGATAATGCTTAGGCGAAAGCCCGGTATGCTTCTTAAAGAAAGTGCCGAATGCGGAGGCATTTGGGAAACTGAGTTCGTAGGCAATCTGCTGAATTGTCTTGTTTGTATTCTTCATAAGGAAGATACTTCTACGGATTATCGCTCTGAAGATGAGTTGCTGAACAGTCTTTCCGCAAAGAGACTTCACCAACACCGTAAGATATTTTGGCGTGAGACAAAGCTTGTCAGCATAGAAAGCGACGCTGCGCTCACGAGTATAATGTTCCTCTATGAGATGCACGAGTTCCTCAAAGATTTCTATTTTGCGGTCCATCTCCTTGGTAGGCGACTTTAATGTGTTTGAGAAAATGCTGCAAAGTCTATAGGTTACAGCCATAAGCAATAGTTTATGCTCATGTGAACTATAGATATCTGTATCGCCCTTGCCTTCTATTCTGCTGAGCATCTTGGCATAATCGGAAAGCATTTCCTCATATCCTGTGTGCATTACGTAGCACGCACTGGGATAAATAGTGGAATAAAGTCGCATGGTAACGACGGTATTTCCGAGCATATCCACAATCTGCTCGGTACGATAAAACAGAAGCGTATAGCGAAGTTCCTGGGTGGTGTCTGTCACTTGAAACATCACTCCTTTTGACAGAAAGACTGTCTCTCCTGCAGAAACGACAAAGGATGCTCCATCTGCTCGAAAATGGAACATCCCTTGATGACAAACCACTACTCCGACATAGTCCGAGTAGAAGGGTTGCATCAGTTGGCGGGGAAACGCATTCGCCTCGCATAATATCATATTGTCATTTAACTCCATAGTTGGTTTTTAGCCTTTCCTGCATTGGATTTTTCATCCAGCGCAAATGTTCCAAGTTGCGAAGTTAAGAAAAATAATACTGTTTTCTGACGAAACCCTTTGTTTTTTATATTATTTTAGCAAATTGCTACTTTGCCCCAAGTCTATGGACATCGACATTCTTTAGCAAATAGTCGCGCGTCAGTTCGCTAAGATCACGCTTTTTCCAAGGTATTACCAGCATTAGGAGGGCACATCCCATACATCCATAGAAGGTCCATCCTGCCATTTCCTTGATAGAGGTCAGCGTAGCTTGTACCTGCACCTTTCCCTTTACGCTCATGGCAGCCATATTCTCTGCCTCTGTGACACTCTTGCCCTGATACTGCATTCCGCGAACAGTCTGGTCATAAGTGCTGGCAGTCTGGATATTCGTGCGGTCAAAGTCCTGGGCGTACCTTGTGACATAATACTGCTGGCGATTCTGGAGCACTGTGCCGTAAAGCGCGGAGCCGATGCTCGGGGCTATTACCATACGGACCGTGAGCATGATGCAGACCCATGTGGACATAAACCGGTAAGGCATCCTCTGATTGGCTATCGTGGAGATGAGCGAATAGAGAAGCATCATGCCTGTGGAACGGATGATTACAGGCCACTTCATGCGGTCGTACATTCCGTCATTCTGCACTTCGAAATACATGAAAACGGCGTAAGCGCCTATCAGGACAAAGCCGAGAGCGTACATCCACTTGAGATGCAGGTTCCTGCCACGGGCTATCACGGCAAGGACAAGGCCGATGGTGTAGCCCACCATCACCCAGTTGCCGAGCGTGGCGCTCTGCCAGTTGTCTATCTTCATTCCGAGTCCAGTGAACACATTGACAAACATTGCACTGGAATTACAGAGCATCAGAAGGAAGAAGAGCATCACTCCATAGTTTATCACCCTCACGCTGAATGCCTCGATGAGGAAATACGGCGACCTTCTCGACATCTCAAGATAGATGAATATCGCTGTGAAAACGACGCAGACAAGGGCTGAAAGCCGGATTGTCGGGTCGTCAAACCAGTCAAGGGTCTTGCCGAACACCATCACATAGACGAATGAACAGAGCATGATGCTGAACACAGTCACGTTGCCAAACTTGGACATCGTGATAGGAAATTTCGGCATAGGGTACTTATGGTAAGGCATTGCAAAGAACACGATGATGATTCCCGCAAGCATGAAAGCCATCATGAAATGATAGACATACTGCCATTCGTAAGCATAAGCGAGCCAAGCCGTAAGCCACGTGCCGAGCTGTCCGATTATCATGAAGAAGAGATAGATGACAGGTTGCGAAACCATCTTCTCCTTATCCACTGCATCCCAAGCCTCTTCGGTGGTAGGTTCGAGTCCTGGAGTGATGTTTCTCGTTGCCTCAATGCCGAAAGCATACTTGATAAGCACGAAGAGATGTGCCATCAGAAGCGTCTGCCTGACAAAGCCCATCAGCAGGCTGCACAGTCCGAGAATGAAGAGAGAGTCCGTCTGGGCACAGATATAACTGAGCACAAAGAGCATGGAGAAGCCCACCATGCACATCATCTTCTCCCTTCGGATGCACACGAGGTCGTAGAAGAACGGTGAGAAAGCCGCCATTCCTATCGAAGTGCAGAAGCCTGCGAAAGCGATGTATTCCGACTGGATGCCGAGTCCGCCCATCATCTCTCCGCTGTTTGCGGAATAGACGCCGCTCATCGTGATCATAGGCACGAAGAGTATGATCATGAAGATGATGCCTATTGGCTTTGGCACCCAGTCATAGAACGGGTAATTCTTGTATTCTTCAGACATTGTCCTTATTTTCTTACTGCTTTAACTATTACCATCATTCCGGCTGCAAGGCGCGCATTGTCCTCCTTGCTGATGTTGGTGAAATCTATCCTTACAGGCACACGCTGCTGGATCTTGACGAAATTGCCTGCGGAATTGTCCGTAGGAACGAGGGAATACTTGGCTCCTGTGGCTCCGGAAATGGCTGTCACAGTGCCTTCAAACTCCTTGTCCTTCATCGCATCGACAGTCATTCTCACCTTCTGACCCACATAGAGGTTCTCTATCTGGGTTTCCTTATAGTTGGCAATGACCCATTTCCTGTTTTCCGGAATGATGTATGTGATTGTGGTTCCGGCATTTACCATCTGTCCTTCCTCTATGGAACGACGACCGAGCTTTCCGTCACATGGAGCCACCACGACGCAATAAGAGAGATTCAGCTTTGCCATCTCCACGGCAGCCTCAGCACGCTCGATGGCTGCCGCGACGTTCTGCTTGCGTGTGTTCACCTCATTGACGCCCTTATAAGCGGCAGCCTGCTGCTTGCGCACAGCCTCCAGTTTCTTCTTTGTTGCTGCATACTCCACTTCGAGTTGCTCCAACTGTATCGGTGTTGCGGCCTTCTTTGCCACAAGGTTGCGGTAACGGTCGCAGTCCTTTGCCAATTTCTGCAGGCGCACCTCTATCTCGTCAATGGAAGCGGAATATATGGAAGCGGAAGTCTGAGTGGTCTGCTCAGTAGCGTCAAGGACGTTGGCTCCTGCCTTTGCATCCTTGAGAGCAGCCTCAGCCTCCATCAGTCGGATGCGGTATTCACGGTCGTCGAGGATGAGAAGCGTATCTCCCTTGCGCACATCCTGATGCTCCTTGAAGCACACCTTGGCAATATAGCCTGACGCGCGGAGGTTTACAGGCGAGATATACTGCTCCACCTGCGCGTCATTACTTGTCTCATGTGCATTATAATCGAGGAAGAGGCAGATGATTTTCCACAGTCCGAAAGCGAGGATGATGATTCCTATAAGGCTTGCCATGAGTTGGCGGCCACGCTGTCTCTTGAGTTTCTTTACGGTTTCTTCCTGTTTCTGCTCTACGTTATCTATTTCCTTGTTTTCCATTTTATTATGTAGATATTGTTATTGTTTTACTTTACGAGTTCCAGTTTTCCTGTAAGTTTGAGTAATGAGAGGTTTGCCACCTTATAACTATAGTAGGCATTGAGGTAATTGTTCATCGCCTCGCTCATGCGCATCTCGTCCTGAAGCACGGCAGTCATTGAGGTTACGCCCTCTTTATACTGGTCTGCCGTCACATTATATACATCCTGTGCAAGGAGATAGTTGTCCCATTGCTTCTTGTAGTTGCGCTGGCTGTTGTTCACCTCGCTGACTGCATTCATGTATTTTGCCTCAAGTCCCTTGAGCGCATCCTCATATCCGATGCGTGCATTTTCCTCTTCTACCTTTGCCTTCCTGATTTTTGACCTCTTGTCAAAACCGTCGAAGACCGGCACGCGGAGCTGTATTCCGAGTCCGTTGGAACCATACCAATGGTTTGACTCGCCGGAATGCCACCAATGCTCTATCTTGTCGGTGAAAGCGGAATACATAAGGCTTCCTGTAAGGCTGAGCGAAGGCAGATAGCCATCCTTGGCAAGCTTGGTCTGCTGCTGGGCGAGCACCTTCTTCTGCTCAAGCAACTGGAGCTCATAAAGCCCGGTATTCAGTCCGTCTGCCGCCACCGTCTCTATCTGTCCCGGGTTCACGTCCGTCACTTTTATCTCCTTTTCTGCCGGATAGTCGATGACGTATTTGAGCATCGTGTATTGCTGTTCGAGCATTGCCATTGCGTTGTCACGCTGTACGGTGAGGTTCTCGATGTTGAAGTTCACGCGCTTTACGTCCACTTCGAGGCTCATCTGGTTATCATAGAATGCCTGAGTGATGTCACGAAGACTTTTGAGTCGGTTTATGTTATCACCCACCAGACGAATCTGTTCCAGCGTATTCTGCGCCATATAATACATCTTTGCCGTCTGCAGGATAAGGTCTTCACGGGCTTTCTCGTATGAGAGCCGGTTGAGCTTGTCCGCTGTCTTGGCTATTTCCACCGCTGTCAGCACCATCTGATTATAGAGAGGCATCTGCAGTTGCAGTCCTGCCGAAGCGTTGTATTGCAGCGTCTTGGTCACGTTGTACGGTTTTCCGTATGCGCTTCCGTCGGTTACTGAAACTGGCGGAGTGAAATTATCATTGAGTTGTGCCACTGCATTTATCTGTGGCAGAAGTTTCGACTGGTTTTCGCTCAGTGCGTGCATTCCTTTTATTATCTCATTGCGGTTTCTTTGCAGTGAGAGATTGTTGTCCACTGCCATCTGCAGGCATTGGCTCAACGTAAGAGTTTCCTGCGCCTTGATGGAATGGAAAGCACCGAGTGCAAAACATAAAAACAGTAACTTTTTCATTTTTATCAGTGTATAGAGTTTTCCGATAGTTAAATTCCGGGTGCAAAGGTACGGCTTTTCTTCCATTATCCACTATTCAAATATAACGGCAAAATGTTCATTTTTTCCAATTCGCATTATTTGTCCATAGTTTTATGGTCATTTTCTCATTCCGTCTGCTCCCAACAGCCAGCATATCAATGGGAAATATCACTACCCAATAAGGCTAAAACGAATGGACTGGACACCGTTCTTTCACGCCCCCAGTTTCCCTTTACATATTTTCACAACCGTTAATAAGCCGACAAATTTCCTCCGTCTCCACTAAGGAAAAATCGAAGCCAACACGCTTTCCCACGGCTGGGAACAGGCTGAAAATGGCCATCTTTATGCAATGAGGACGCAAAAGCATAGATATTACGTTGCAATAACTATGCTTTTACCATGTAATAACTAAGCTTTTACCTTGCAATAACTAAGCTCTTACGACGCAAAACCTATGCTTTTACCGCCTGTTTTCAGCTTTTTTCGTCTGTTTTCAAGCCCTTATTTTACCATACTTTCATAACACATTGACAATCAATATGTTCCAAAATTAGCGAGATTCGCGTATTTGCGAGCAGTTTTCCTCGTGGTGGATTTCATTTGTTAAAATTTTGTCAGATTGTTCATTTGAAGGTTATAACCCTTTAATGGTTTGACCGCCCTACCGATTTGCCGTTCGATTGACACTTACTATTTCAACCCAACAAAAACAATTCAGCCAGTCAAAATCAGAAATCTTGACTGGCTGAATTGAATTACCATGTCTGAACACAGGTCCAGACGAAGAGCGATTGAGTCTATTTATTTCAAATAATCAGGAATCTTGTATCCTGCCGCCTTGGCTATCTTGACAGGAATGAGAGCATTGTCATTGTGGGAGGCAAACTGCTCCGCACCTACTCCAATGGCATAAACCGGAACAAGTCCTGCGGAATGTCCGCCTGTGGACCATGAGAGAAGCGCTTTCTTGTTGAGAATGCTCCTTGCCTCGCTTGCAAGCGGCTCGTTGGCGGTGTATTCATTCTTTACATCTTCAGCCTTGCCCTCAAATGATTCCTTCCACACTTTATGAAGACGAGCCTCTTCCTTCTCAGTCATCTCGACATTTTTCCAGAAACCGAAGTTGTCCGAAAGAGCCTGCTTTGCCTGTTCCCATGTGACACGGTTGGCTGTCTGCTTGCGAAGGTCGCGCAGAATCTGGGTAAATCCGTCGGTACTAACCTTCTGATTGCCCAGCAATTTGAGCTTGAGAGCGTATTTGTTGTTATTTGCCAGCACAAGTCCACCAGTCTCATGGTCTGCCGTGAGGACGATGAGAGTCTCGTCAGGATGCTGCTTGTAGAATTCATAAGCTATCTTAATGCAGCGATCCACAGCCATTACCTCATGGAAAGCTGTAGCTCCATCCTGTCCGTGGCAAGCCCAATCCACCTTGCCTCCTATCTCGTTCATCAGGAAGAAACCGTTCTTGTTGTCACGCATGAGGAATTCTATCTGGCATCTGAGAATGTCCTCGATGGTCATCTCGCCTTCCTTCACGTCAATGGCGTATGGCAATGAACCATCTCCGGAAGCCGGATTGAGATGGTCTGGATCCTGAACGAGAAGCATCTTCCTGGCTTTCTTCATCTTCTTCTGGAAGTCTGCCACACCACGAGCCACAGTATATCCAGCCTTCTCCATCTCTTTATAGAGATTGGGCTCTCCCGGATGCTTTTCAGGGTCTTCAGGTTTGTTGATAGCCGAACCTGCATAGAAATCCAGATCTGTAGATATCATATCCTTTGCCACTGCATAATACTCTGAGCGAGAGGGATTATGAGCATAAAAAGCCGCTGGAGTGGCATGGTTGACCGTAACACTTGAAGCTACGCCGACCTTCATTCCTGCCTCTTTTGCCCACACTGCAATAGAAGTAACCGGAGTCTTGAGGTCCGGCATCAAGCCAAGACAACTGTTCTTGGTCTTCACTCCCGTGGCAAGGGCAGTACCGGAAGCAGCTGAGTCTGTCACACCGCTGTTGTTGGAAAATGTGGATGAAACACCGACTATAGGAAACGAAGTCATGCAGAAAGGCGACCTGCCGATGTATCCCTGCATCTCTGCATTATACATCTCTGCGCCAAGAACTGTATTGACTCCTGTGCCGTCAGTAATGAAATAAAAAACATACTTTGCTTTTTTCTGTGCTGAAATGGTCAATACCATCGCCAGCATCAATACCATGGTAAGTATTCTTTTCATGATTTTCAGAGTTTGGTTTTATTGCGGGGCGACACCCCCGTCGTCATTAAGTATTTTATTTGCCGATGCAAATTTAAGGAAAATAATCAGAAACACATCGCTTTTTGCCGACTTTTTCAAAAAAGAAACATATTTGTAACAAAAATGGATGTTAAATAATGTATAAGTATGCGGTTTTCACAAAGAAAAATATAACTTTGCACTGCAAATTAACCTTTAACACACATAACCTTATGTTTAGCAAAGAGACATACATTCAGCGACGCAACGTGCTGAGAGAATTAGTAGGTAAAGGCGTTATCGTCCTCTTCGGCAATAACGAGTCACCTTGTAATTATCCTAACAATGGATATTCTCCATTCCGTCAGGACAGTTCTTTCCTCTATTATTTCGGAATCCAGGAAATTGGACTCATCGGAGTTATCGACTGCGAAAGCGGAGAAGAATGGCTCTTGGGCAATGATGTTGACGTAGAAGACATCGTATGGTATGGCAGCGTTCCTACTATTTCTGACCTTGCTGCAAGCGTCGGAGTAAAGAACTCTGCTCCATGGAAAAAGATAGAAGACATCGTTTCTGATGCGAAGAAAGCACAAAGAAAGATTCATTTCCTCCCTCCTTACAGGCATGACATCATGATTCAGATCATGGACCTCACGGGCATTCATCCTTATGCCCAGAGAGAAGCCGCATCTATGGATCTTATCAACGCTGTCATCAAGATGCGCAGCGTGAAGACTGCTGAGGAAATCGAAGAAATCGAGCGTGCTTGCAGCATCGGATACGAGATGCATACCCTCGCTATGAAACTCACTCGCCCTGGTAGAACTGAAAAGTATATCGGAGGCAGAATCGATGGTATCGCTCATGCTCTTGGCGCTCATGAGAGCTTTGCCACCATTTTCTCACAGCATGGAGAAATCATGCACGGATGTCCTTCCACCAACCTCCTTGAGGATGGCAGAATCGTAATATGCGACTCTGGAGCTGAAACTGTAAACAACTATTGCTCTGACAATACTCGCACTCTCCCTGTAAACGGAAAGTTCACACAGCGCCAGAAGGAAATCTACAACATCGTCGACGAATGTCACGACTTGGCTCTCGAAATATCAAAGCCTGGTGTCAAATATATGGACGTGCACTTCGCTGTAGCTCGTCGCATGACTGAACGTCTCAAGGAGCTCGGACTCATGAAGGGCGACGTCGATGAAGCTGTTGCAGCCGGCGCACACGCTATGTTCTTCCCTCACGGACTCGGTCACATGATGGGCATGGACGTACACGATATGGAAGGATTCAACCAGATTTATGTTGGCTTCGACGAAGAGACTCGTCCTATGCTCGACCAGTTCGGCACCAACTGCCTGCGTATGGGTCGCCGTCTCCAGGAAGGCTTCGTAATCACTGACGAGCCTGGCATCTACTTCATCCCTGCTCTTATCGATGACTGGAAAGCCAAGAAGCACTGCGCTGAGTTCCTCAACTTTGACATGCTTGAGACATATAAGGACTTCGGTGGCGTACGTATCGAGGATGATATCCTCATCACTAAGGATGGATGCCGCTTCCTCGGCGAGAAACGCATTCCTTATCATTTTGCTGATGTCGAGGATTATATGGCAAAGAACAGAGAGTAAGCTGTACACCTTATAATATATAGGTCTGAACTTACGATATAAAGGTCTGGAAATATAACCATAAAAATAAACATCCAATTACCAAAACTAAAAACAAAAATGAAAAAAACATTTCTGCTTGCAATTGCAGCCATGATGACACTCGGTGTCTTTGCTGACGACCAGAAGAAGGAGAAGGATCCTAATGAGCCAGTATTCACCACTATCGTGGCCAACCCTATCACTTCTATCAAGAACCAGGCTCGCTCTGGCACCTGTTGGGCCTACTCTACCCTCGCTTTCTTCGAGTCTGAAATCTTGAAGAAGACCAAGAAGAATATCGACCTCTGCGAGATGTTCGTAGCAAACAAGGACTATATGGACCGCGCAATCCTCAAGGTTCGCATGCACGGTGACGCACAGTTCTCTCAGGGTGGCAGCGCTTACGACGTATTCTACGTGCTCAAGAACTATGGTATCTGCCCAGAAGATGCTATGCCTCTTCCTGGAACCATGTACGGTGATACTCTGAACAACTTCAACCAGTTCTTCAAAGTAATGGAGCCTTACGTTGACGCAATCGCCAAGAGTGAATCAAAGAAGCTCAACCAGACTTGGAAGGTTGGTTTCCAGGGTATCCTCGATGCTTACCTCGGCAAGTGCCCTGAGGCTTTCACCTACGAAGGCAAGAACTACACTCCTAAGACATTCGCTAACTCTCTCGGTCTCAACTGGGATGACTATGTATCAATCACCAGCTACACTCACTATCCATTCTACACCGAGTTCCCTGTAGAAGTACAGGACAACTGGCGTCAGGGTCTCTCTTGGAACCTTCCTATCGACGAGATGGCAAGAATCATTGACAACGCTATACGCAATGGCTACACTGTAGCTTGGGGCGGTGACGTTAGTGAAGATGGTTTCACTCGCAACGGTCTTGCTCTCCTCTATGACGCAAAGGGCGAAAGCCTTGAAGGTTCAGACATGGCTAAGTGGCTCAAGCTCAGCCCATACGAGAAGATGAACAAGCTCTCAGAGCTCGGCATCAACGCTCCTGAGATGACTCCTACACAGGAGAAGCGCCAGGAAGAGTATGACAACTGGACTCTCACTGATGACCACGGTATGCTCATCTACGGTATCGCTAAGGACCAGAACGGCAAGGAGTACTACATGGTAAAGAACTCTTGGGGCGAAACCGGTAAGTACAAGGGCACATGGTACATGTCTAAGAACTACATCGTAGCAAAGACAATGGACTACATGGTAAACAAGAATGCTATTCCTAAGGATATCCGCAAGAAGATGGGCATCTAATAGCGCACTCATTTTATCATATCATTCTTCTCTATTTCTAATCAAAAAGGGAAGATAAAACCATAAACAGAAAAAACTTAAAAAGAAAGATTCCAATCAAACTTCTCTTTAAGTTTTTTCTGTTAATGTTTTATATAGACAGCAATTAAAAACTAAATGACGGTAAAAAAAATAGAATGTTATTTTTTTACCGTCACCGAAACAACAAAACAACATGAATAACTTCACATTCTACAGTCCGACAGAATTTGTGTTCGGAAAAGAAACAGAATTACAGACTGGCAACCTTTGCAAGCGTTACGGCGCTTCAAGAGTAATGATTGTCTATGGAGGCGGAAGCGTTGTCAGGTCAGGACTCCTTGACAGAGTAAAAGCAGCTCTCGACAAAGAAGGAATCTCTTACTGTGAACTCCCTGGCGTTAAACCTAATCCTATTGACACTAAAGTTCGTGAAGGAATCGAGCTCGCTCGTCAGTTTAAGCCTGATTTTCTCCTTCCTGTAGGCGGTGGCTCTACCATAGACACTGCCAAAGCCATTGCTGTAGGCTACTATTACGAAGGTGATTTCTGGGATTTCTATTGCGGTAAAGCACAAGCTCAGAAAGCATTGCCTGTAGGTGTGGTTCTCACTATTCCTGCTGCAGGCAGTGAGGGATCCGGTAATACCGTTATTACTAATACCACTACAAAGGTGAAGGCTGGCATCAGACTGCCTTTCCTACTTCGTCCAAAGTTTGCTGTCATGAACCCAGAACTCACCATGACCTTACCTGAATGGCAGACTGCAAGCGGTATTACAGATATGATGGCTCATATCCTCGAACGCTATATGAGCAACACTGAGGATGTTCAGATTGGCGATCGCATGGCTGAAGGCATACTGCTCGCTATTATGGATGTAGCACCACGCGTTATTGCTAATCCTAATGACTACGAAGCACGAGCTAATATCATGTGGTGTGGCACGATAGCACATAATGATACTTGCTCCATAGGTCGTCAGGAAGACTGGAATTCCCATGCTATGGAACATGAAATCAGCGCTGAATACGACGTAACACACGGTGCTGGACTCGCTGTTGTGTTCCCTGCATTCCTCGATTACGCTGCTGATCACAATCCTCACAAAGTTGCTCAGCTCGGTTATCGAGTACTGGGAATTGAGAATACTGGCAATCTTTCAGCAGATGCACACAAAGCTGCATCTGCACTCCGTACATGGTTGCATGATGTTCTGCACATGCCTGTAACCTTCTCACAACTCGGTGTGCCTAATCCTGACCTCGAACTTCTCAACACTCGATTGCATAAACTCAAAGGTGAGATAATGCAAGGGTACATGCAGCTCGATTATAATGCCACAATGGAGATTTACAAGAAAGCTCTTTGATTAGCGCAATAAATCCCGTTGCTTCACTTATCATCAAGCAAATATATAGTCTTAATCGTCAAGTTATTTTGAATCAAAAGAAAGTACTTATATCTATAGTCGGGTGGATAGCTTAACACCCACCCGACTTTATTGGCTCTCGCAAAGAAAATGAGAAAAATAACGGACAATCCAGCAATCTCCACCACCTACGGTGTGACGGTGAAGCACCCGACCAAGGGAACATTCTATTTCAGTACCCTTCGTGCCATCTACGCAATATTCAGCGTTGAGGAAGTTGGGCGCACCATAGAATACCTGTGGCAGTCGCCTGTCAAAATCGGGAAGGAGTACACCACTCCTACTGGGATGAAGATTCAGAAATTCACTTTTATCAAACTTAGAAACAAGAAACGATAGAATAGATATGACCCTTGATGTTTTATCCTAAGGTTGTCATTATATCCAGACTTTCTTCCCAGTTTTTAGTCAAACGCAAGCTATTGCCTTTGCTCAGGATATATTGAGGATAACCAATATCATGCTCCTTGCCGTCAGTGTATATTGGTTCGTAAACTTTGTGTCCATTCCACATTCCTATGTAGTTTACATCGTGAAAACTGTTTCCTTTTGTTAATTCTTTGATTTTTTTTGTTATTTCTTTGTTTTTTTTCCTCATTTTCTTTGGTGATTCGAAAATAGTTTGTATTTTTGCAGTGAAAAAAGATTTCGTTCGTATGTGGTGAGTTTGAAACCACGGCTCTTAGATGGGCATCGTTCGAAATCTTTTTTTATTTTACTATAGAATAGAATCTTTCGCTATTCTCATATACTTCCACTTTTACTTTCCATTTCTTTTTATTATAATCGAATTGATAAAAATTGTAAGATAAGACTTTTCGCTTTTCTTTCCCTGCAATATTCTTTTGTGCTCTGTAGCTTACATCGTTAAAACCGTATTCTTTTGTTAATTCTTTGTTGTTTCTTTATTTCCTTTTGGTTATTCTAAAAAAATATCTAATTTTGCAATTGACTATTAGTCGGTGACCTATGGTCTGTCGTTTGGAGGGCTTTTTCCATGTAAGGGCAGCATAGGTCACTTTTCTTTTAACGAATATGGAATTTCAAGTTGTTTGCTGTGGTTCTTCGATTTCATTCGGATGACTTCTGTCTTCACTTCAAAAACTTTGCCTTCGTATTCAAAATCATAGGATACAATATGCATTACGCCATCGGCAATCTTTTTCTTGTAATTTTTGCGTTGCATATTTATCCCAAATCGGTCATTAGAAAAAACTTCTTGTCATTTTCCCATGACCGATTTGGGTTTATCAAACTTAGAAACAATGAAATGATGGAAACCATTTATGTCACGAAAACGAAAATATGGGTGTTTTACTTGGTTGTGTCATGTTTTTTTCGTAAGTTTGCCTCAAAAAATAAATTTATGAAAGTTCCAAAGAAAATATTGAATTTCGTTAGCGAAAACCTTGGTTCTGCTTATTCCGTTTCCTTTATTGGGGAAAAGGACGGAGCTTTGTGTTTCTCTGCCTACATAAAGAACGAGAAGACAGGTTTTCCTGTCGCTCTCGTTCTTTACTCTAATGGAAAAATAACAAAACTTGGCGGTTTCCTTGCGCTTGACGTTATTGCATCATTTGAGAAAAATTGAAACGTATTTCATGTTCAGCAATTTGTCGTTAACCTTTTATCGCTCCATTATTCCATTGAAATAATTCCGATTACTGACTATGCGACGAAAGTATAGATTACTGACTTTAGAGTGATTACACATTTCTGCGACTTCACATAAATGACGAGATTGCCAACATTATGTCAACCATTGAAATACGCCACAAAAAAAATAATCCCCTCAGTTTTCAAAAAATAAAAACTGAGGGGATTTACTTGCATTATTCGAGAAAGAAGAAACTATTCTCGTTTATATTTCATTCTTATATCTTTACAAGACAGAAATTAAGCCTGCTCATCAAGAAGAATGTTCATCATTTCTACGGCAGCCTTAGCAACAGAAGTACCAGGACCGAAGATAGCAGCAACGCCAGCCTTATAGAGGAAGTCATAATCCTGTGCAGGAATTACGCCACCAGCAATCACCATGATATCTTCACGACCAAGCTTCTTCAGTTCTGCAATAAGAGCAGGGATAAGAGTCTTGTGACCGGCAGCAAGTGAGCTGACACCTACTACGTGAACGTCATTCTCTACAGCTTCACGTGCAGCCTCTTCAGGAGTCTGGAACAATGGACCCATATCAACGTCGAATCCACAGTCAGCATAACCTGTAGCAACTACCTTAGCACCACGGTCGTGACCATCCTGTCCCATCTTAGCTACGAAGATACGAGGACGACGACCTTCCTTCTTAGCAAACTTCTCTGTAAGCTCACAAGCCTTATCGAAGTCGCTATCATTCTTTGATTCTGATTTATACACGCCTGAAATTGTTCTGATTACTGCCTTATAACGACCAACTACCTTTTCGCAAGCGTCGGAAATCTCACCAAGAGTACAACGCAACTTAGCACATTCCACTGCAGCTTCAAGGAGATTACCATTACCAGTACGAACTACCTCTGTGAGAGCATCAAGTGCCTTCTGGCAAGCTTCGTTGTCACGATTAGCCTTGAGCTCCTTGAGAGCAGCCTCCTGCTGTAGACGTACAGCTGTGTTGTCCACCTCAAGAATATCGATAGGATCCTCATGCTCAAGACGATACTTGTTAGTACCGACGATGACCTGAACGCCTGAGTCGATACGAGCCTGAGTGCGAGCAGCAGCTTCCTCAATACGCATCTTAGGCACACCTGTCTCGATAGCCTTAGCCATACCGCCAAGCTTCTCAATTTCCTGGATATGCTCCCACGCCTTATGTACGAGTTCATTGGTAAGAGTCTCTACATAATATGAGCCTGCCCATGGGTCGATTTCCTTACATACCTTTGTTTCGTTCTGGATATAGATCTGGGTATTACGAGCAATACGAGCTGAGAAGTCTGTAGGAAGAGCGATAGCCTCATCGAGAGCATTAGTATGGAGAGACTGAGTATGACCAAGTACTGCACCCATAGCCTCTATACAAGTACGACCTACGTTGTTGAATGGGTCCTGCTCGGTAAGAGACCAACCTGATGTCTGAGAGTGAGTACGCAGAGCCATAGACTTAGGATTCTTGGCACCGAAGCTCTTGACAATCTTTGCCCAGAGGAGACGACCAGCACGCATCTTTGCGATCTCCATGAAGTGGTTCATACCAATAGCCCAGAAGAAAGACAGACGTGGCGCGAAAGCATCAATATCGATTCCCGCATTTACACCTGCACGGAGGTAATCCATACCGTCAGCAAGAGTGTAAGCCAATTCAATATCAGCTGTTGCACCAGCTTCCTGCATGTGATAGCCAGAGATAGAGATGCTGTTGAACTTAGGCATCTTCTGTGAAGTATATTCGAAGATGTCAGCGATAATCTTCATAGAGAATGCAGGTGGGTAGATATATGTATTACGCACCATGAATTCCTTGAGGATATCATTCTGGATAGTACCAGCCATCTCTTCAAGCTTTGCGCCCTGCTCAAGACCAGCAACGATGTAGAATGCCATGATAGGAAGCACAGCACCGTTCATAGTCATAGAAACAGACATCTTGTTCAAAGGAATGCCATCGAAGAGAACCTTCATATTCTCTACAGAGCAGATAGATACACCTGCCTTACCGACATCACCGATTACACGGGCATTATCAGGGTCATAACCGCGGTGAGTAGGAAGGTCGAAGGCTACAGAGAGACCTTTCTGACCAGCAGCGAGGTTACGACGGTAGAATGCATTGGATTCCTCTGCGGTAGAGAAGCCCGCATACTGACGGATAGTCCAAGGACGGAATGGATACATCATTGAGTAAGGCCCACGAAGGAAAGGAGGAATACCTGCCGTAAAGTCAAGATGCTCCATTCCCTCAAGGTCTTCCTTAGTATAAACGGACTTAACCTCGATGTGTTCCGGTGTCTTCCATACAAACTGTATGTGATTGTCTTTCTGCCATTCAGCACCGTTCTGAGACTTAATGCCGGCAGTAATATCTATATTCTTAAAATCTTTTCTTGCCATAATTATATTCCCAGTTTAGCGTTGAAATTCTTGAGAGTCTCAAGTTGGTTAACCTTTACATGGATAAAGTTCTCAATACCAGCAGCCTTGAGATCTTCTGAGCAAGCAGGAGCACCTGCAACAACGAAGATGGCACGGTTATTAAGATACTTGTAAGCAGGTATTGCATACTCTGCATACTCGTCATCAGAAGAACAGAGCACTACAATGTCTGCATTTGCAGCCATAGCAGCATCAATACCCTCCTCTACTGTCTTGAAGCCAAGGTTATCCATCACCTTGTAACCTGCAGAAGCGAGGAAGTTGCAAGAGAACTGAGCACGAGCCTGACGCCAAACAAGGCTACCAATTGTAACCATGAATGCTATAGGCTGCTTCTCAGCCTTCTCTGTAGAAAGGCGCAATGCCTCAAAGTCTGCAGCGAGACGAGATGCGTGAATTGTCTTGATTGCGCCCTCTTCTTCCTTCTGTCCGCAAGAGTCAGCACAATTGCATACAGGCTTCTTGCCTTCAGACTTCTCATTGAAGTTAGGGAACTGGTTAGTACCAAGGATGAACTCACGACGCTGTGCTGCGTGGAGATGACGCTTCTCATTAGTAGCGTTGATATCATCCTGTACAGTACCTGCAAGAAGAGCTGCAAGGAATCCCCCCTCTTCTTCTATTTTGAGGAAATGCTTCCAGCCTTCAGTAGCAAGGGAAGTAGTAAGTTCCTCTACATAATATGAACCAGATGCTGGGTCAACAACCTTATCGAAATGACATTCTTCTTTAAGGAGAAGCTGCTGATTGCGTGCAATACGCTCTGAGAAATCATTTGGAGTCTCATAAACAGCATCGAACGGAGTCACTACAATTGAGTGAACGCCAGCAAGAGCTGCAGACATTGTCTCAGTCTGAGAACGGAGAAGATTTACGTGAGCGTCAAATACTGTCATATTATAAGAGGTGGTAACAGCGTTCACACACATCTTACAAGCACAGTCACACTTAGGCTCATATTGCTTTACTATATATGCCCAAAGCATACGTGCAGCACGGAACTTTGCAATCTCCATGAAGTAGTTCTCAGAAATACCCATATTGAACTTAATCTTCTTTGCGGCAAGAGTAGGTTCTACACCGGCATCAACAAGCTGCTGGAGATATTCGTTACCCCAAGACAGAGCGTAACCGAGTTCCTGAACAATATAAGCGCCACTATTGCAAAGAGCAACAGAATTGACTGTAATACAACGGAAGTTTGGATATTCCTTGAAAGCCTCAACAAGAGCAGGAGCAACAGAAAGGAGTCCCTTCACATCCTTGCCTTGCATTACAACTTTCTCAATAGGATCCCAGTCGATGGAACCTACCACCTTCTCCTTATTATATTCCTTCTTTTCGAAATATGCAGTAAGGATCTTTGCGAGTTCCAGACTATGACGCTTGCAAGTGGTGAAGTTTACCTCCACTACATCACAGTAGATACCTTCGAGCAACTGCTCAACAAACTCTGCACTCACCTTGTCACCAGGGATACGGAATGAGAGAGAGTCAATGCCCTTGTTGAGAACATCAAGAGCCTTAGCATTTGCTACTTTGGCATCTTTAGCGTCAATTTCCTGACGTACATACCATACATTGTCTGTTTTCTTGGTACCGCGGACGAAAGGATACTCGCCCGGCATAGAATTAGGAGTCTGCAATTTCTCTACATCCTCACGGCGGTAGAACGGCTGCACACTAAAGCCTTCATTTGTCTTCCACACGAGTCTTTTCTGGAAGTCAGCTCCCTTGAGGTCAACTTGAATCTTGTCAAGCCACTCCTGAGTGGTAGGTGCTGTAAACTCGGTGAAGAGTTTTTCTTTGTTATTAGCCATAATTTTGTTTAGTATGTGATACATGAATAATATCTTTAAGGTGCAAATTTAGTCTTTTTTTTCTATAAAATAAAAAATCCAGCGAAAAACTTGTAATATTTATAAATAATTTCACTAAAAAGATAGTTGGAGTGGATTTTTTTACTAACTTTGCATCTAAATTGAAAATTCACAGACAATATTTATGGATTGGATCATCAACCTTTTTACAAATAGCGAGAGTGTAGCACACATTGCTCTACTCTATGCTATTGTAATCGCCGTCGGCGTTCTCCTCGGGAAGATAAAGATTGCCGGTATTTCCCTCGGAGTAACTTTCGTCCTTTTTGCTGGTATCGTGGCAGGACACATCGGGTTCACTGCACCTATTAACATCTTGACTTTCGTTCAGGATTTCGGACTCATTCTCTTCGTCTTCATGATTGGACTTCAGGTTGGTCCTGGATTCTTTGAGAGTTTCCGTGAAGGTGGTGTAAAACTGAACATTCTCGCTGCATGCAACATTCTCTTCAATGTGCTCGTAATGTTTGCATGTTATTACATCTTCTTTGACACGACAAACCCTGTCAATCTCCCTATGATGATTGGCACCATGTATGGCGCTGTGACCAATACTCCTGGTCTCGGTGCTGCCAATGAAGCTCTTGGCGCCATTTTCACTAACGGAGATGCCCCTGCTATTGCGAACGGATACGCTTGTGCTTATCCTCTTGGCGTAGTGGGCATTATCGGTGCAACCATAGCTATCAGATACATCTGCCGCATCAAGCTCCATAATGAAGAGGAGGCTCTAAAAGCTCAGGAAAGCAACACTGCAGCCAAACCACACCTTATGCACCTCCTCGTTGAGAACTCATACCTTGCTGGTCACACCATTTATGAAATACATGAGTTTCTCAAAAGAGACTTTGTATTCTCTCGTATCGTACGCAATGGGGAACTTATATTCCCAAAGAGCACCACTACGCTTGAACTTGGCGACAAGCTTTTCGTAGTCTGCCCAGAGGCTGATGCAGAAGCTATCATCGCATTCATCGGCTCTTTAACAGAAGTTCCTGAGTTCACCGAGCAGGAGAAGAAGGGACAGACTGTGAGCAAGCGCATTCTTATTACAAAGCCTCAGATGAACGGTAAGACTCCAGCAAAGCTTCATTTCTCAAGCGTATATGGCGTGAACGTAACCCGCGTGACTCGTCAGGGCATGGAGATGTTCGCTTCAAGCCACCTTCCTCTCCAGGTAGGAGACCGCATCATGGTAGTCGGTGATGAAGTTTCTGTAAACCGTGTAGCATCCCTTATGGGCAATGCAATCAAGAGACTCGACCATCCTAACATCGCCACTATATTTATAGGTATAGTATTAGGTATTCTCTTTGGAAGCATTCCTTTTGCCATCCCAAGTATCCCTGTTCCCATGAAGCTCGGTATCGCTGGCGGTCCACTTATCATTGCAATTCTTATCGGACGTTTCGGCTATAAGGTCAGACTCGTCACATATACCACTACTTCCGCAAATCTCATGCTACGCGAGATAGGTCTTGTGCTATTCTTGTCAAGTGTGGGCATTAAAGCTGGAGCCAATTTCGTAAATACTGTAGTTGCCGGAGACGGTCTTCTCTATGTCATCACAGGCTTCTTAATCACAATTATCCCTATTCTTATAGTGGGAACAGTGGCAAGATTGAAATTCAAGTTCAACTATTTCACTATAATGGGCATGATAGCCGGTTCTTACACAGACCCTCCAGCACTTGCTTACGCTAATGCTACATGCTCTAAGGATGCACCATCCATAGGCTACTCCACGGTTTATCCGCTCAGTATGTTCCTCCGCATCTTCGTGGCGCAGATAGTGGTGCTCTTCTTTTGCTAACATCTATTAATCTACAAATAATACACAATGAAAAAATCAGCTTATCTTTTAGGCGGATTGCTTCTCTGTTCCACTTCAATGATGGCTCAAGGTGCCAAGAACATCAAAATCAACGAAGTGGTCACAAGCAATGCCGCCAGCATCCAGGATGAGTTTGGCTGCCACAATCCGTGGGTAGAACTTGCCAACACAGCGTACTCTTCGTACAACGTGCGTGGTATGTACATCACTACGGACAAGTCAGTTCTCGATCCTAACATGTCAGTTCCAGAGCGAATCAAGCGCATGACAATCCTCCCAAGTGGAGACCCACGCACAGCTCTCTCTGCACGACAGCATGTAGTCTTTTACCTGAACAGCAACCCTGCCAAAGGTGCAATGCACCTCAACACCAAGGCAGACAGCACCACCCAGTGGATTGCGCTCTATGATGGAAACGCTGTTGACATCATAGACTCTATCAGCATTCCTGCTCTCAAAGCCGATTGTTCTTTCGCTCGCGTCAGAGATGGCGAGGACAAGTGGACAGTCAAGACACCAGACAATGTTACACCTGGTATCGAAAACTATACTGACGTTTCCGAATCCAAGGTGGATAAGCTCAAGCGAGACGACCCTTACGGAATAGGAATCACAGTACTCTCAATGGGAGTAGTATTCGCTTGTCTTGCCCTTCTCTACGTATTCTTCAGCGTTCTCGGCTGGGCTCTTCGTGACAAGAAGACAATAAAGAAAGCCGCAGGCTCTGTTCCTGGCGTTGTTCCTGTAGTAAAGACCGGTGAAAAACTCGTCGAAGTGGGACACAAGACCAATGTTATCCTTCAGGACGGACTCAAGTCAAAGGGTATCGACAAAGAAACTTATGTGGCAGTCATCGCAATGGCTCTGAAGCAATATGCTGACGATGTTCACGATGTGGAGAGCGGTATCATCACCATCAAGCCTCATACTACAATCTGGGGTGAACATAGTTCTGGAACCCCTACTCCTGACGTTCACAAGGCATAATACTCGCACTATAAGGTCTTCCCATTCCGAGGCTTGGTTTTAAGAATACGAATGAAAGACATCAAAAGAAATAACCTTTATTTTTAATCTTGGGGGTTATCTTGGAAAACATAAAAGTGAAAAATACATTATATACAGTTTCACCACTTTTTCCATAATCCCGATAATAATGCAATTATAAAACAATGGCAAAATATCAATATACGATACAGGGCGTTGATTACGATGTAGAAATCAACGAAGTAGAGGGTTCCCTCGCTAAGGTCAATGTCAATGGTATAGACTTTGACGTAGAACTCAAGCAGCCTATCTCAGTAGGCAAGCAAATAAAGAAGGTAAAGGTAGAGAAACCTGTTGCCGCTCCTGTAACAGGTACAGCTCCAGCAGCTGCTCCTGCCCCAGCTCCTGTAGAAGCAGGCTCTGGAGCAAAGGTTCTCGCACCTCTGCCTGGAACTGTCTCAGAGGTTTGCGTCAAGGTGGGCGACGCTGTCGCTATGGGCGATACAGTCGTAGTACTTGAAGCTATGAAGATGCAGAATAATATCGAGGCAGAGAACTCTGGCACTGTTACTTCTGTTCTCGTAAGCAAGGGCGACACCGTAATGGAAGGCGCTCCTCTCATAACTATTGGATAAGGAGGATAAACTATGAGTTTTACAGAATTTATTGTTTCTAACTTCAACGAGTTCCTTTCTTATACAGGCTTTGCCAATGCTACATGGGGAAACATCATCATGATTCTCGTAGGATGCTTTTTCCTTTGGCTTGCCATCAAGAAGGACTTCGAGCCGTTGCTTCTCGTTCCGATAGGTCTCGGCATTGTTCTCGGTAATATACCTTTCCGCGCAGCAGGACTGGAAATAGGTCTCTATGAAGACAACTCCGTGCTCAACATATTCTATCAAGGCGTAAGACAAGGATGGTACCCTCCACTCGTTTTCCTCGGTATCGGTGCCATGACAGACTTCTCTGCTCTGATAGCCAACCCTAAGCTTATCCTTATCGGAGCTGCCGCTCAGTTTGGTATCTTCGGTGCTTACATGGCAGCTCTTGCTATGGGCTTTGAGCCTAACCAGGCTGCAGGCATCGCTATCATCGGCGGTGCTGACGGTCCTACGGCTATCTTCCTGTCATCTAAGGTAAGTCCAAACCTCATGGGCGCAATTGCAGTCTGCGCATACTCATACATGGCTCTTGTGCCTGTTATCCAGCCTTTCATCATGCGTATCCTCACCACTGAGAAGGAAAGACTTATCCGCATGAAACCCGCTCGTCAGGTAAGCAAGACTGAGAAGATTCTCTTCCCTATCCTTGGACTTATCGTCACCACGTTTATTGTGCCTTCTGGTCTGCCTCTGTTGGGTATGCTCTTCTTCGGTAACCTGCTTAAGGAATGTGGAAAGACAAACCGTCTCGTGGACACTGCCACAAACTCACTCAACAATGCAGTGGTTATCCTCCTCGGTCTGACAGTAGGATGTTCAACTCAGGCTTCTGAGTTCCTCACAATGAACACCGTATTTATCTTCATCATCGGTGCTTGCGCATTCATCATCGCAACAGCCAGCGGCGTTCTCTTCGTGAAGATTATGAACATATTCCTTCCTAAGGAAAGCAAGATCAATCCTCTCATCGGTAATGCTGGTGTAAGTGCCGTTCCTATGGCAGCACGTATCTCCAACAACCTTGGACTCGAATATGACCGCAAGAACTTCCTTCTTATGCACGCTATGGGTCCTAACGTAGCCGGTGTTATCGGTTCTGCAGTTGCTGCAGGTACATTGCTTGGATTCTTCTCATAAGATTTGACAATTCATTACATACTCTCAACAGCCAGCATCAAGTTCATTCTTAATGCTGGCTGTTTGTTTTCCGAATCATCTCATATAAGTATTACAAGTTATAAAAACCATGATGAACAAGCACAACGAATGCCACATTCTCCCTACATATCTGTCTCGCGACACGAGCAAACACCATGCAATTTACTTGTCGGGAAGAATATCAACAAGGAAACGATTAATAACCGATGGTTAAAGAAGCATATTTACACTACAGACAGACATGAAATCGACATATTCAAAGGACATTATACACCTTTGAACATCCAACATTGGCATCCCAAGAAACAAATGGATTTACCTTTGCCAGCGGTAAGGACAGATCTTATTCGTCACAATTTTCATTCTATGATGTAATGAGATTTACATCATCCATTCGTCTTCTACATCCGTTTCAAATTCAAGCATGAGTTGGATTACAACTTTAGAATCGGTATTGAGTTTGTACCATCCTCTCTTTTCTCCCCTTTTTACAGCCCCCTGGCTGGAAGAGCATTCCGCTTTAAGGCATTTTATCACATCAGCCTTCACATCGTCGTAGGAGCGCGTAAAAAAGAGGTCAACGGCCGTCATATTATAAACATGACGGACAATACTATCCAAAGGCAAACCTATCTCACGGTTTGCCTCCCTTAGAATCAATAGTATCTCACGCTGATATGCCATTTATTACAGAAATAAAAAATAGCATCGACTTGCATCGATGCTACTTTATAAATACTAATTTCAGAGGTGCGTGGCGGAGTCGAACCGCCATGGCTGGTTTTGCAGACCAGAGACTAAACCGTTCATCCAACGCACCAATTTAGTCTTGCATTTCTGAAATGCGATGCAAAGGTACAACATTTTTCCGGATAATCCAAATGTTTTGCCAACTTTTTATTCAAAAATCGTGTTTTTCTTTGTTTCTATAGAAAAATCAACCAAAAATGCCAGCAATAATCAGAATAATCATCCCGAATGCAGAACACTGCAAATACCAGGGCAATGCAATTCATATTATTGCTGGCATCTATGTTTTTTCAATGTCATATAGTTACAGGCGAGCAAAGACATCAACATGATTTCCTTGCCACCTGCTTATGAGAGCTTACTCGTTTTCTGGAGTTGCCATGTTCTTAGGAGAAATCTTGTGCATTCTGCGTGCATACTCCTTAGGATAACCAGGACGATCAGGAGCAACAACAAGACCATCTTTAGTCTTGAGATACTTTCCGTCCTTCATCTTCTTCACAGCCATATCATTGTAACGAACAATGAGAAGAGTAGCCAGATCCTTCCATGTTGCAAGCATCTGCTGCGCTTCCTGACAGGAATAATCATTAAGATACTTGATAGCCTGTTCTGGAGAAGAAGCATAGAGAGCATTAGCCTTTTCCTCCACGCTGCTCTGCTGAGCGAAGTATTTATCCTCAAGACGGTCACGAACAGCCTTTAATTCCGGGAACATCATGCTGTAACGAGGATAAACCATATTGCTTACCCAGTTGCATACCCAGAAAGCACTCTTGTCAGAGAATGTCACATCGTCAGCGCCTGGAGCGTCATAGCACTCAGGAGCCTTTGTAGCGCAGCAATAAACAGGAGTATATGCCACCATATTAGGATCGTCATTAGCAGTCCAGAGGCATCCGCCAATCTCACGAGGCAACCAGGAACGCATCTGCGTTACATAAGTCATTGCAGTCTGCTGTGTAGAAATAGGACGCTCGGTGAAGTATTTCTTACCATCCACTTCGTAAGAGAGAGGTGTAGGCTGATAAGGCATTTCCCATATACCTCCACCGATTGTGCTCTTTACTTCGAGAGGAGTTCCCTCATAATGGTCACGGTTTGCCATGATAAGGTCACGAACAGAGAGTTTCTTATTAGGAACAACCCAAAGAGGAAGCGGTTCTGCATTCTCATCGAATCCCTCAGCCCAAGGCAAATACTTGTCCATTCCATCTACAAAGAAGCGATAGAAAGCCCATACTCGTGCATCACAGAAACGGCGTCCGGAGAATGTAGGAGCAGCATAAGCGGCATTCCAGGAGAAGTCAGCATCCTTGCCATTGAACCATCCCATCTGTCGTGCATACTTGATACAGTTCTTTGAGAACATCACATTCTCCTTGTCTTTCTGGTTGAAAGTGGTGATACGGCTCTGGTTGGCATGTGCACAAATAGCATCATCAGGAATGCGGAGAGCAACCCAAACTACACTTCCGACACCAGCGCCCTGCATTTCCATAATCCATGCTTCATTAGGATCACAGATAGAGAAGCACTCACCTTCAGAGCAGAAACCATATTTCTCCACCAGAGAAGTCATCACCTTTATAGCCTCACGCGCGGTCTTGGAGCGCTGAAGGGCAATCTGCATGAGTGAGACATAGTCGAGAATACCAGTGGTATCGACCATTTCCTCACGACCTCCATAGGTGGTTTCATGGATAGTCACCTGATACTCATTGATGTAACCGATCACATTATAAGTCTCAGCCACCTGCGGAATCTGGCCATGATACTCATTTGTATCGCCATCATAGATTTTTATCATCTCCCCTTTCTGATGCTTTGCAGCCGGAGAATGATAAAGCACATGGTAAGCGCCATAGGAATCGGCATTGTAAGTACACATTACGCTGCCATCGACACTTGCCCTTTTGCCGACGATAAAGTCGGTACAAGCCAAAGACTGGGCCATTCCCAAAATAAGGAGAACGGCGGAGAACATTATTTTTTTCATATCTTAGATATTTAGGGTGTAAAATAATACTTGTAAAACATGGAATAATACCGTTCCTCCACAATTATATAAAGGAAAAGCATACACCTCCATGAGAAAGCATAAAAGTGGAGAATGAAATCGCAAACACAATTATAGCAATCTGATTTAAGCTATTACGAACCTACACAGCTATTCCATTCTCCACTTTCCATCTATCATTTTCCTTGCGGGATAACAAGTTTGTCACTTCCAGCCGCCTTGAAACTCATGTCAAGACCTTTCACACTATGGGTCAATGCGCCAAATGAGATAAAATCAACGCCAGCCTTTGCATAAGGAATCATGGTCTCAAAGGTTATGCCGCCTGAAGACTCTGTCTCGCAACGACCACCTACCAGCTCCACAGCCTTCTTGGTATCTTCTGGAGTGAAATTGTCAAACATGATACGATCACAACCTTCTGCGAGAGCCTCTTCCAACTCTTTCCAGTTGCGCACCTCACACTCTATCTTGAGGTCCTTACCTTTATCCTTACAATACTGTTTCGCACGTGAGATGGCATTGTGCACACCACCACAGAAATCTATATGATTATCCTTGAGCAGAATCATATCAAAGAGACCGATACGATGGTTCAAACCGCCACCTATCTTCACAGCTTCCTTCTCAAGCATACGCATGCCAGGAGTTGTCTTGCGGGTATCAAGCACACGTGTCTTGGTACCAGCATCTATAAGAGCCTGCTGATATTTATGCGTCATAGTGGCAATACCGCTCATTCTCTGCATGATATTGAGCATCAGTCGCTCTGTCTGAAGCAGACTTTGCGTTTTGCCCTTTACGCTCATCACGATGTCGCCGGGCTTTACCTCAGCGCCATCATTGATATACACCTCCACCTTGAGTTCCGGGTCAAAGCGATGGAATACCTCCTTGGCGATTTCCACGCCTGCAATGATGCCCGGCTGCTTGATAAGGAGTTTGCTTTCGCCCATTGCGTCAGCTGGAATACAACAGAGAGTGGTGTGGTCTCCATCACCAATATCTTCTGCAAAACTCAGATCTATGAGTCTGTCGTTTAGTTCTTCTACACTTAACATAATTGAAATTATTGTTTTTTAGGTTCAATCTAATCTTTCTTTCCAGAAGTCAGACTGCAGTCTCTTACCAAATAAAAGGCAGAAAAGCGGCAAGCGCCTTTTCCCTTCAATCCGACGAAAAGCCCACCATCATCTTTCCATCAAGAAAAGAATCAGAAGTAAATACCGAGTCCTATTTTAAATCCTATTGTGGAAAAATCGGAATGGCACTTGAAGCTCTGGTCATAATAGACAGCCGGTTCGATGGTCACCTTACCATTTATGAAATAGGCATAACCGAGTTCTATACCAGGCAAGAAATCATTATAACCGCTACTTAGTACCATTTTACAGTTTGCACCGAGGTAAAGTCCATTCTGAATGATATAATATCTTCCGCCGACACCTGCCTTGAAGCAGTCATAGTCAGTTTCACCTACATGCTCAAAGCCTGCAAAACCGTTCACCTGCCAGTTGTCTTCAAGGAAATATCCACCCTTCAGGTCAACGCCAAGCGTAAAACCGTTACTGCCATTATATCCCATTCCAAAATTATTCACAGAAGCAGAAAGGTAATTCTTGCCTTTCTCAAACTGTGCATTTGCCACCAGCGTCATCATCAGCATGGCGAGCATGACAAAGATTTTCTTCATAATTATCTGTTTATATATGTATTGTTTAATCTAAAGCTCTACAGTTCTACAGGAGTCTGCGCAAGCACATCATCCTCCATCACTGCGCGTTTGCCTTCCTCGGCTCTTCTCTTTTGCATAGCGATATAGTCACGTTTATGCTGTATTCTCACATGATCCTTTGCCAACCACTTGAAGAATGCGCCCGCAGAAACAAGTACTCCGATGAAGGCAATAGTGTAACCTGTTGACACTGGCATACCGAAAGCCTGACTGCTGACACAGAGGAATGCTATACATACCCAAGTCATGAACATAGCCGGGATAAGGGTGATGACATAATAGCGTCCTTTCAGTGCAAGATAGACGGTCACAGCCCAGAGTGTAAAGACTGAAAGCGTCTGGTTGGCAAGTCCGAAATACTTCCAGATGATATTGAATGAGTCTGGATTATCCATCTGCCATATGAGCATAACGAAAGAGACTATGAATATAGGAAGTGAGACCATGAGTCTTTTCCTTATCGGTTTCTGGTCGAGTTTAAGCGCATCCGCAATTACGAGTCGGCATGAACGCAGCGCCGTATCGCCACTTGTAATCGGAGCGGCAACGACACCGAGGATTGCAAGCACACCACCTGCCACGCCAAGCCAGCCTTCGCATACCTGCATCACCACCTTTGGAGCGGAGAAAAACTGTGTCACTGTCTTACTGGTCTGACCAGTAAACTGCGCAATGACCTCCGGACTGCACACTTCTCTCCAGCCTTCATTGTAGAAGAACCAACTTGACACCGTAGCCCAGATGAGCGCAATGACACCTTCCGTTATCATCGAACCGTAGAAGATTGGACGTGCAAGGCGCTCTGACTTCATACAGCGAGCCATAAGAGGTGACTGGGTAGCGTGGAATCCGCTTATAGCACCACAGGCGATGGTGATGAAAAGCGCTGGAATCAGCGGGTCGGCATTCTTTATTCCAAGCTTTGTCTCGCCCATATTTCCAAGTCCGTCCCATACTTCAGGAAGCTGAGGATGAAGCACTATAAGCATGACAAACAGCGCAACGCCCATGAAAAGCAGTGAGACTGCGAAGACCGGATAGATTTTTCCGATAATCTTGTCCACAGGCATCATAGTGGCTATGATATAATATATGAATATGAGGATTATCCACCATATCAGAGTATCACCCATTTCCTCAGGCATCATGCCCGCAATGAGCGTAGCCGGACTGAGCACGAAGACGGTTCCTACCATTATAAGAAGAAGAACTGAGAATACGAGCATCACCTTCTTGAATTTAGGACCAAGGTATTCACCCACCAGTTCCGGCAGTCCTATACCGCCCTTTCTCAGACTTATCGCTCCTGAAAGGAAATCATGGACCGCACCACCGAAGATACATCCGAAGACTATCCACAGATATGCTGCTGGACCATACCACATTCCCATGATTGCACCGAAGATAGGTCCGGTGCCGGCAATATTAAGAAACTGAATCATGAACACCTTCCATGAAGGTAGCACGATAAAATCGATGCCATCATTGATTCTTACTGCCGGAGTCTCTCGGTCATCTGGACCGAACACTCTCTCCACAAACTTGCCATAAACGAAATAGCCGAGCACCAAGGCTACAAGGCTAATGATAAATGTTACCATTTCTCTGTTGCGTAAAAAGTATTAAAAGCGGGCTTTCTTGCAATACCCACCATGCATAATGTGATTCGTTTTCCAAGGATATTACGTCTCTGTCATAATTCTTCTCTACGCTAACATTGACCATGATGTGCACTAACAGACTGACTTTCAGATTTCTTCTCATACATCCTACAGCTCTGCAAGACCGCATCTGCCACCTGTGTGAAAGCCGAATATGGCTGAACGTCTTTAATGCTAAAGCATAAAAATATCTGCAAAGTTAAGAAAAACATTTGGAACTACCAAAAAGAAACACTAACTTTGTAGGCGAAATGAAGAAAATTGTATTTTTTACCATACTCGCATTATTATGCGCCCCTTCGCTCTTTGCCCAGATTGGGTATAAAGACATAACCCCTATTACCTTCAATAAAGACAGACAAGCTCCTCTACATGAGGTGCGTGCAGTGTGGCTCACCACCATTGGCGGACTGGATTGGCCTCATTCTTATGCCCAAAGCAGTGCTTCAATAGAGAAGCAGAAGAATGAGTTGCGCTCCATCCTCGACAAACTTCAACACGCTGGAATCAACCTCGTATTCCTGCAAACCAGAGTAAGAGCCACCACCATATTCCCCTCCACCAAGGAACCGTGGGATGGTTGCCTTTCTGGAAAGCCCGGAACATCGCCTGGCTACGACGCTCTTGCCTTCGCAATAGATGAATGTCACAAGCGCGGAATGCAACTCCATGCATGGGTTGTCACCATCCCTGTAGGCAAATGGAATGCCACTGGATGCAAAAACCTCAGAAAAACCGTACCAAGCCTTTTGAAAAAGATTGGCGATGAGGGATTTATGAATCCTGAACAAAGTGGCACTTCAACCTATCTTGCCTCCTTTTGCGGCGACCTTGCCAAGCGTTATGATATAGATGGAATACACCTCGACTACATACGCTACCCTGAAACGTGGGGTAAGATAAAGAATCGCGATGCTGGAAGAAAAAACATCACACGCATCGTGGAGGCTATCCATAACTCCGTAAAAAAGGAAAAACCGTGGATAATGATGAGTTGTTCGCCAATAGGAAAGTATGCTGACCTTCCACGCCAATGGAGTCATGGATGGAATGCTCGCGACATTGTCTGCCAAGATGCTGCCGAATGGATGAAAAGCGGACTGATGGATGCCCTTTTCCCTATGATGTATTTCAAAGGAGAGAACTTCTATCCTTTTGCAATAGATTGGCATGAACGCTCTGCAGGAAGGATTGTTGCGCCAGGACTCGGCATCTATTTCCTTTCTCCTAAAGAGAAAAACTGGGCTTTGACTGATATTACCCGCGAATTGCAAGTGCTTCGCCAGTATGGAATGGGGCATACTTATTTCCGTTCAAAGTTCTTCACCGACAATACGAAGGGACTCTATGACTATGTGACTGAAGAGTATTGTCCCTACCCTGCTCTCATTCCTGCAATGTCATGGTATGGATTCAAGCGCCCTGATGCTCCGCAAAGCATTTCCCACAAGACGACTTCCTCCACCACACAGCAGCTGAAATGGACTGAGGGCAAAGACCATTCCGATGGCCCTTACCTGACTTACAATATCTATGCGTCAAACGATTTCCCGGTGGATTGCAGCAATGCGAGGAATATCCTCTTTGCTTACAAGCGTGGCAAGAGCCTTACTGTGCCACAAGGAATGTACTATGCTGTCACCTCTGTGGATAGATACGGAAACGAATCCACGCCACGTCAGATGTTCTCCACTGAGGAATACGAGCAGAAGAAGGCGAAGGAATTTAATGTTTCACCATACTGTCCTGTCATTGTATGCACAAACTCGCTTAAACTCAATCAGATAAACGAGATATTCACTATCAATTTTTCAAAGGACATCATAGGAATTGAAACCCTTGAAGGCAACATCATCAAGACTTTTACTCCTGCCGAAAGCATCGACATCTCAAGCATTCCGGCTGGTATGTACACAGTTCGCTCATTCAGAAAGAAAGGCATTCCCCACAGATTATGCTTCTTGAAAGTAATGCGTAATGCGTAATTCATAATTCATAATGCATAATGCGTAATTCATAATGCATAATCAGCCACCGTGTCCGCCGCACCACCGGTGGATAATAACGAAAAAAAACGAAATAACCCAAAATAACCCTATGTCAACAAGATTAAAAATCAAAACCACAGAAGGCGAAATAATAGTAGCCCTCTACGATGAGACTCCAAAACATCGTGACAATTTCATCAAACTGGCAAAGGAAGGCTACTTTGACGGTACTCTCTTCCATCGCGTCATCAAGGACTTCATGATTCAAGGCGGTGACCCTAACAGTAAGGATGCTGAACCGGGACAGATGCTTGGCACTGGTGGTCCTGGCTATACAGTACCTGCAGAATTTGTCTATCCTAAGTATTTCCACAAGCGTGGCGCACTGAGCGCTGCTCGTCAGGGCGATGAAGTAAACCCTAACAGAGAGTCAAGCGGAAGCCAGTTCTACATCGTTTGGGGCAAGACATACAATCCTCAGGAACTGAAACAGATGGAGCGCCAGATGGCAATGCAGCAGGAGCAGCAGATTTTTAATGCTCTCGTGCAGGAACGTCGCAAGGAAATCATGGATATGCGTCGCAACCGCGATCAGGCTGGACTCATGGCTCTTCAGGATTGCCTCATCGAAGAGACAAAGAAGCGCTGCAAAGAACTTCCAAAGCCAAACTTTACTCCTGAACAGATCGAAGCTTACAGCACAGTAGGCGGCACTCCTTTCCTCGACAATCAATACACTGTATTCGGAGAAGTGGAGTCTGGATTGGACGTAGTGGAGAAAATCCAGAACACAGAGACTGGCAATGCTGACCGTCCTAAGACTGACATCTCTATGACTGTCGAGCTGTTATAAGCGACTTTCATAGCATTATAGTGCATTCGCCACATCTTTTGATAGAACGAAAACGAAACTGCCCATTATCTTTATTCTGCAACTGAAATAATGCAATCATTCAGTTGCAGAATAAAGACAATGGGCAGAATTGTTCTATTTTTCCGCTTTCGCAGGCATAGCAAAAAACGCTTGCGTAACAGATTGATAATCATTACATTGCAATAGCATAGTTATTGCAACGTAAAAGCTTAGTTATTACAGTGTAAAAGCTATGCTATTAGGAGGTAATATCTATGCTTTTGCATCGTAAAAGCTTAGACATTGCAAAACGAGGGCATAGCTATCATTCTTTTGTTCTGTTTTTCCCTCGTCTATATAATACAAATTCATCTTTTACAGAATACTGATACCTCTTTCATTTAGCCTCGTCATCTTGCCATGTAAAGATACATTTCAGCAAAACAAAGCCATACGATTCGAGCTTCTTCCATAAATCTTATATCATATTCAGCATCTTCATCGTCGCTTTGATGGCAGCCTCAGTCTGGTCGGCATCAAGGGCACGTGTACGGATTATCTTACCATCGACGAGCCTCCACGTGATTACCGTCTGAACGAGAGCATCGGTGCGACCGCCTGGAGGGATGGTGACTGCATAATTGAGAAGGTCTGGCAGGCGCTGGTCGAGATTGTCACGATATATGCGGCGCAAGGCTTTCACGAAAGCATCATACTGTCCATCGCCGGTTGCATCACCGTAATACTCCTTTCCATTGATGCTCACCTTGATGGAAGCAAGTGGCTTTATGCCATAGGAAAGGCTGACCATATAGCCGAGCAGCTTCACGTTCTCTTCCGGAGTGTCATGTTTCAATACGTCGGAGACGATGAAAGGAAGGTCCTCCTGTGTCACTACAGACTTGCGGTCACCCAGTTCGGTAATCCTTTTTGTTATTTTCTTTACCTGGTCCGGCGTGAGGACAAGCCCAAGCTCCTGAAGGTTCATTTCAATATTAGCCTTACCGGAAGCTTTTCCAAGGGCATATTCACGCTTGCGACCAAAGCGTTCCGGTACGAGTGCATTGCAGTAAAGCTTATCCTTATTGTCGCCATCTGCATGTACGCCAGCCACTTGCGTAAAGACATTCTCTCCGACGATAGGCTGGTTTGGCGCAATCACCACGCCGGAATAGCTCTCCACCAGTCGGCTGATATCATTGAGTTTATCCTCCACTATATTGGTTTCCACCTGCAGATGATCGCGCAAAATAGCCTGCACAGACGCAAGAGGAGCGTTTCCGCATCGTTCTCCAAGTCCGTTGACAGTGACATGAATGCCCGTCGCACCTTCGTTTACTGCAGCCATTGAATTACTTACAGCAAGGTCATAGTCATTATGTCCGTGGAAATCAAAGCGAAGTTCCGGGAAGCGTGTCGTCATCTCATGGAAGAAAAATCCAGTCTGCATGGGAGTCAGAACGCCGAGAGTGTCGGGAAGCATGAATCTCATTATGCCGCAATCTCTCAGACTTTCTACCATATTATATACATAGTCTGGAGACTCCTTCATTCCATTGCTCCAGTCCTCAAGATAGATATTGACTGCCATTCCACGTGAATGAGCATACTCTATCGCCTCCCGGACATCGGCAATGTGCTGCTGAGGAGTTTTCTTCAACTGCTTTGTGCAATGCTTTTCCGAGCCTTTGGTCAGCAGATTGATTACCTTTCCGCCACAGTCTGCAATCCAATCGACAGACTTTCCTCCATCCACGAAGCCGAGAACCTCTACCCTATCCAGCACATCAGCATCCTTGGCATAGCGGCATACCATAGCTACAGCCTCCTTCTCTCCCTCACTTACTCGTGCTGAAGCAATCTCGATGCGATCAACATTGACGTCGCGGAGCAACATCCGTGCCAGCACAAGCTTCTCATGAGGAATAAACGAGACACCACTGGTCTGCTCTCCATCCCTTAGGGTGGAGTCCATTATTTCTATTTTCTTATGTTTCATTTATTTTCAAAGGCCTCTATCTTGTCCTTATTGCTAAGAAGGAAGTCAATATCATCATAAGCATTCATGAGACAATACTTCTTGTAGGAATTGATGTCAAAATGCTCTGAATGTCCGGTAGAGAGATTTGTTACTGTCTGATTAGGCACATCCACCTTCACTTCTGCCTGAGGATTGTCTGCAATAGTGCGGAAGAGCTCCAACTGGAATTCCCTTGACACGATGACAGGAAGCACGAAACAGTTGAGAAGGTTATTGCGATGTATGTCAGCAAACGAATTTGAGATGACCACACGGACACCATATCCGGCTATTGCCCATGCGGCATGCTCACGACTGGAGCCTGATCCCCAGTTCTGTCCGCCCACGATTATCTCATGCACGCCTTTGTGAGGAGGCTCAGAAAACTCAGGTTTGTTCATCACGAAGTCAGCTACGGGCTTGTTGTCCGCATCATAACGGAGGTCGTGCATGAATGCTTCTCCATAGAATTTCGGGTCACGTGTGGTGAAAGCAAGATAACGCGCAGGGATGATATTGTCCGTATTGTTGTTGTCAATCTCGATTGGAATGCAAGTTGACTGTATTATATCGAATTTTTCTTTTGCCATTGTTGTTGGTGGTTTGGATGTTGATATTTGGTTATTTGGTGTTATCCAACGGTAAAAGCCGTTGGCACAGTGGCTTAAGTCTGGAATGATGGCACTGGAGTTTGTCACTCCATAGGAGCCAACACCCAAAGACCTTAAACCGAGGAAAACCATTTAGAGCTTTCGAGGGTCAGTGATTACTCCAGTGATTGCACTGGCGGCCACTACGAGGGGAGATGCAAGTACGGTACGTGCTCCAGGTCCCTGACGACCTACGAAATTACGGTTTGAGGTAGAAATGGCAAGTTTTCCAGCCGGAACCTTGTCTGGATTCATGGCAAGACAAGCGGAACAGGATGGCAGACGCAGCTCAAAGCCGGCTTCTTCCAGTATCTTGTCAATGCCCTCGTCGATAATCTGCTGGCGTACAAGCCATGATCCCGGAACAATCCAAGCCACTACATTGTCCGCCTTCTTCTTGCCTTTGACCACAGAAGCGAAAGCGCGGAAGTCCTCAATTCTGCCATTGGTGCACGCTCCGAGGAAGCAATAATCCACTGGAGCGCCCTCCAGTTTCTGCCCAGGCTTAAACTGCATATAGTCAAGCATATCAAGAAACTGCGTCTTATCCGTCTCTGCAATCTGGTCGAGAGTAGGGATTGCCTCGTCAATCGCGATTCCTGCACCGGGATTGGTGCCATAAGTGATGCGTGGAGCTATGTCTTCGGCACGATATGTCACTTCCTTGTCAAAGACAGCATCATCATCGCTCTTGAGTTTCTTCCATTCTTCCACAGCCTTGTCCCAAGCCTCACCCTTTGGAGAATACTCACGTCCCTTGAGGTAAGCGAAGGTTGTCTCGTCCGGAGCAATGAGTCCGGCACGTGAACCCATCTCAATGGAAAGGTTGGAAAGTGTCAGACGGCCTTCCATTGACATATTGCGGATGGCGCTTCCTGCATATTCCACAGCGTAGCCGGTAGCACCGGAGGTGGTCATCTGAGCCATAATATAGAGAGCCACGTCCTTTGCAGTGGTGCCCTTTGGCAATTCCCCTTCGATATTGATGCGCATCGTCTTTGGCTTGGTCTGGAGAATGCACTGTGATGCCAGCACCTGAGCGACCTCAGATGTACCTATTCCCATCGCAATGGCTCCAACAGCACCGTGGGTGGAGGTATGGGAATCACCACAGACGATGGTCATTCCAGGGAGAGAGAGTCCCTTTTCAGGACCCACCACATGGATAATGCCGTTGTCCTTTGTTCCCATAGCGAAATGGCGGATGCCAAATTCGGCACAGTTTGCCTTGAGAGTATCCACCTGTTTGCGTCCTACCGGGTCATGGATTTCCTTCTGCTGGTCGGATGGAGTATTGTGGTCTGGCATTGCCACCACATGATCTGGGCGGAACACCTTTATTCCCTTGTCGCGCAGAGTGTCGAAAGCCTGCGGACTTGTCACCTCATGTGCGTAGAGACGGTCGATATACAACTGTGTAGGACCGTCTTCCACGTTCTGAACTACGTGTGCGTCCCATATCTTGTCAAATAATGTATTCATTTCTTTTATTTATGTTTGGTTTGTGAAACTTTGGCTGAAAGCCTGTGAAAGTCACGTTATTGTTACGTATTTTAATATAGAGAAGAATCCTCAATTATTATCTGAACTTGTTGATTGCATCAATGTAAGCCTCGACTGACGCGGTCACAATATCAGTATTGGCACCGAATCCGTAATAGATATGGTTGTCAAACTCCACGCTCTGATGCACTTTTGCAAGGTCATCTGAACCCTTTGAGATAGCCTGGATGGTGAAATCCTTGAGAGTCATCTCGCGCTTGATGATACATTTCAATGCTTTTATGGCAGCGTCAACCGGACCATTGCCTGATGCGGCAGCCTCAAAATGCTCGTTAGCCACCTGAAGTCCGATACTTGCCACTGATCTCGTGCCCTTGCCTGTGGTGACTTGCAGATAATCGAGCTTGATATTATGCTTCTCTGAGCGTTCGGCTCCAGCGAGAATGAGGATATCATCGTCTGTGACTTCTTTCTTCTTGTCTGCCAAAACGAGGAAATCCTGATAGATTTTATCGAGCTTTTCTCCTTCCACCTCTACGCCGTTTATGTGCAGACGATGCTTCAATGCCGCGCGACCGGAACGGGCCGTCAGTACGATAGATGCTTCTTCTATGCCCACTTCCTTGGGATCCATGATCTCATAAGTGGAAGCATTCTTCAGCACTCCGTCCTGATGTATGCCTGATGAATGTGCGAAAGCGTTCTTGCCCACGATGGCTTTGTTTGGCTGGACAGGCATATTCATCAGCGAACTGACCATGCGGCTGGTAGGATAGATCTTTGTGGTATTGATATTCGTATCTATTCCGAGGTCTGGATGGGTCTTGAATATCATTGCAACTTCCTCAAGCGAGGTGTTACCAGCACGTTCTCCGATACCATTGATGGTGACTTCCACCTGACGGGCACCTCCAAGCACACCTGCAACTGTATTCGCTGTTGCCATTCCGAGGTCATTATGGCAATGGGTGGAAAGAATGCTCTTGCCTGCAGCGAAGGCATCAACATGCTCATAGAGGTATTTTATCTTGTCATGATACTCGTTTGGCACACGGAAACCTGTGGTATCTGGGATGTTACAGACGGTGGCTCCTGCCTTGGTCACTGCTTCTATGACGCGTGCAAGATATTCATTATCAGTGCGTCCGGCATCTTCTGCATAAAATTCCACATCCTCCACATACTTCTTGGCATATTTGACAGCTGCCACCGCACGCTCTATGATTTCCTCAGGAGTGGAATGAAACTTATACTGAATATGTGAAGGGGAAGTGCCAATACCCGTATGTATTCTCTTATGTTTGGCATATTGCAGTGCTTGTGCAGCCACATCAATGTCCTTTTCCACAGCTCTTGTAAGAGCACAGATGGTAGGCCATGTCACGGCCTTTGATATTTCCACTACCGAATTGAAATCTCCCGGACTGGAAATAGGGAAACCGGCCTCAATGACATCTACTCCCAAAGTCTCCAATTGCTTTGCCACCTGAATCTTCTCTACTGTGTTCAACTGACATCCTGGTACCTGTTCACCGTCTCGCAGTGTGGTATCGAAAATAAATAATCTGTCGCTCATATTTGTTGTTATGTTGTTTTGTTATCTTGTTGTTTTGCTGTTTTGTTGTTATCACGCTTGGTTTGTGCCCAAATAAAAGAGCCTTTCTCTCTTCCCTATACGGAAAGTGAAAAAGGCTCATTATATTTTCTTACTCATACCTAACAGCACACCTTATCACTTCCCGCCTCTTGTCGAAGGAGAATGCTAATAATAAGGGCTGATAGAGAGTTGAATTGTGACATATTATTTGTGATTTCTTAAAAACAATGCAAAATTACTATTATTTTTTCAGAAAAACAAATAAATCGTAATCTTTTTCAATAAAATGTTGACTTTTATCCAAAAACAGAACGTCTATATATATGCGACAACGGAGATTTATAGTTATCCTTATATATAATAAGGTGTAGATGAAAGCCATCAGACTTCTATCACTTCGCCATCATAAGCAAAGCTGAAACCTTCCGGCAAGCGGGTGTTGGCAATATGATGGGTTCCTATGTCGTGAGTAAGGTGAGTGAAGTAGGTTCGCTTCGCCCCTATTCTTCGGCTGAAAGCGATTGCATCATCGACAAGTTGATGACTGTGATGCGTTTTCTCAAAACGAAGCGCATTGACGACAAGGGTTTCAACGCCTTGAAGGTAAGGTATTTCGGCTTCATCAATGGTCTTCATGTCCGTGATATAGGCAAAAGGACCTATACGATAACCGAGAATAGGGAGCTGACCATGCATCACTCTGATTGGTATAATGTCGAGCGCATCGGTTGCGGGCTTTACTTTCACAACGGTCGGCTGACGGTTTACCACTCCTTCAAGGCTGGAACCGCTCGCCGGAAACTGCGCCATGATGCTCTTTTCACGGCACACATGGATTGCCTTATGTGCCTCCACGGTATGCAGACGAAGATGAGGAACACCCGGATAAAGGTGCTCCTTAAAGCAATAAGGCATGGTATGATGAAGTCCTTCCACCACATCATTCTGCGCATAGATATCCACATCGCCAAAGAGACTGAAGGGACGAAGGTCATCTATTCCGGCTACATGGTCGTAATGGATATGGGTCAGGAGCACAGCATCCAGTTTCCCAAAATGCGGAAGTATCTGCTGACGGAAGTCCGGACCGCAGTCTATGAGTATGCGAAGCCCTCCCTCCGTCTCAAGAAGTGCGGAGGCACGAAGCCTTTTGTCGAGCGGATCACTGCTTCTGCACACCTCACACTGACATCCTATGGCAGGAACGCCTATTGAAGTACCTGTTCCCAAAAACGTCAACCGCATATATTAACCTCTGGTTTAATCTCAATTCCGAACTTTTCCTTTACATCCTGCTGTATCATACGGCAAAGATTGACCACCTCTTCGCCTGTAGCTCCGCCACGATTGACAAGGACGAGAGCCTGCTTTGCATGAACTCCGGCACGTCCCACCGTTCTGCCTTTCCATCCGCACTGGTCTATCATCCATCCTGCCGGTATCTTCTCATGGTCTGCATCCACGGGATAATGCGGCATGTTGGGATATTTCTCTGCGAGATTGCGGTATTTCTCCATCGGAACTATAGGATTCATGAAGAATGAACCCGCATTGCCTTCCACCTCATAGTCAGGCAGTTTGTCCCTACGGATGCTGATAATGGCATCACGGAGCATCTGGGCAGTAGGATTCTCTATGCCACGCTCTGCAAGGACAGCGCGGATATTGCCATAGTCGAGATGCGGAGTGAAGATGCGAGAAAGGCGATATGTGACGTCCAGAATGACGAAACGGTTCTTCCAGTCATGCTTGAAGCGGCTCTGTCGATAAGCATATTCACATTCCGCATTGGTTATCTCCACCACTTTTCCATCGTTGAGATCAAACGCATGGAGCGAAACGATGAAGTCCTTTGCCTCCACACCATAAGCGCCAATATTCTGAACAGCGGAAGCGCCCACCTCTCCAGGGATGAGACTGAGATTTTCCATGCCATAATAACCGTGGCTTACGCACCATGCTATCACATCATCCACCGTCTCGCCGGAACCACAAGTGACGATGACATCATCGCCTTCTTCGTGCACTTCCCTTCCCATTATGCGCGAGCGGAGCACTATTCCGTCGTAATCGCCTACAGGAAGGAGGTTGCTGCCACGGCCTATAATAAGCAACTTGCCATCCTCACGCGCCTTGGCAACGTCAGGATAGCAAGAGAGAAGAGCCTCTTTACTCTCAAACTCTATCAGTCGAGAGCAATGGGCGGGTATGTTAAACGTATTAGGTATAAGCATATTGACGATTATTATTGTATAGCTGCGGCACCCAGCACTGCGGCACCTGCACCATCAAGACTTGAAACGAGGAACTTAGGTTTGTCACGGAACACCGGCATCACCTTCGCACGATAAGTCTCTTCGATAGGTTTCATGATGAGATCTCCAGCCTTTGTCATTCCTCCAAAGAAGATAAATGCCTCTGGAGAAGAGAAAGCAGCGAAGTTAGCGCAAGCTTCACCGAGCATTTCTCCAGTAAACTGGAATATCTCATTAGCCATTGCGTCGCCTTTTCCAGCAGCAATGCAGACATCAAGGGATGTGATCTTCTCCATCGGAATCTCACGAAGGAGGGATGGACGATCTGTTGCAATGAGCCATTCCCGGGCTGTACGGGCAACGCCTGTGGCAGAACAGTAAGCCTCAAGGCATCCACGACGACCGCATCCGCACTCTCTGCCGTCACGACGCATGATGACATGACCGAGCTCGCCGGCCATTCCGTCACAACCATACACCATCTGACCGTTGATTACGATACCGGAACCTACACCTGTACCGAGAGTAAGGACGATGAAATCCTTCATTCCTCGTGCCACGCCGTAAGTCATTTCTCCAAGGGCAGCCGCATTGGCATCATTGGTAACGTGGACTGGCAATCCGCCCAGACGGTCGGAGAACATCTTAGCCAACGGCACGCTGGTCTCGTGAGCCCAAGGGAGATTTGGAGCCATCTCTATGCAGCCATTGAGATAGTTGCCGTTAGGAGCACCGATTCCCATTCTCTCAATCTTGTCAATACCGCCCACTTTGTCGATTATCGGCATGAGCGTGTCAAAGGCAGCATTGAAATAATCCTTTGCTTCAGTGTAGCCGCCAGTCTTCATCGACGCGGTTTCGATGATATTACCTTCATTATCTACGATTCCGAAAACGGAGTTTGTACCTCCCAGGTCAAGACCTATAGCGTATGGTTTGTTCATTTTGGGTTATTGGTTGTGGTTATGTTTTAATGATACACTAAAAGTGCGTCAAACTTATTATAAATGTGAAATATTGGACAAAATTAGCAAAAATCCTTTAGTCTGCAAAGATTTAATGTGATTTTTTTGACTTATTCGGTTTCTTTTTTGTAATTTTGCAGCCGTTATGCAATTCCCACTACCAATTAACATATTGGATTTGATACTAAAAGGTATGCTTATCGGCATCGTGGCTTCAGCGCCAATGGGACCGGTAGGCGTTCTTTGTGTACAGCGTACTATGAACAAAGGACGCTGGTTTGGCTTCGTCACAGGTGTCGGAGCCGCATGTAGTGACATCTTCTACGCCATGATTACCGGCTTCGGCATGAGTTTCGTGATGGATCTCATCACCAACCATCAGAACCGTTTCTATCTGCAGATACTCGGAAGTCTCCTGCTTTTCGCATTCGGATACTACTGCTTCCGCAGCAATCCTACCAGGAAGATTCATGTGAGCGGAAACAAAGGCTCATTGTTCCACAATGGTCTCACGGCTTTCATCGTCACTCTGTCAAATCCTCTTATTCTTTTTCTCTTCATGGCGTGCTACGCCCAGTTTGCATTTGTCATCCCTGACCATCCTTTAGAGATGTCTCTCGGCTATCTGAGTATCTTTGCCGGAGCACTGCTCTGGTGGTGGGGACTCACCTGGCTTGTCGATAAAGTAAGGGAGAAATTCAATGACACAGGCATCGTGATCATCAATCGAGTGATAGGAAGCGTGGTGATGATATTCTCTTTCGTGATGTTTATCGGCACTGCATTCAACCTTACGCTGGTCATTGACTTCTAAATCCGACCAGCGAAGGTAAACATCTTGAAATGAAAAACAAAGGAAAAGTATGTTCATATCCCAACAATTAAGAAAAGAGAACATTGCGGAATACGTGCTATACATGTGGCAGGTGGAGGACATCATCCGCGCCTACGGATGCAATCTCTCCCTGCTCCGCAAGGAATACATCTCCCGTTTCGACTATACTGACGAGCAACGCGAGGAAATGACCGACTGGTACGGCAACCTTATCCGCATGATCAATCAGGAAGGATGCCGCGAGAATGGACATCTGCAGGTCAATAAAATCGTGGTACAGCAGATGACAGAGCTACACACCCAACTCCTTGACTCGCCGAAGTTCCCATTCTACAGTGCAGAATACTATAAGGTGCTGCCGTTCATCGTGGAACTCAGAAGTAAAGGAGACAAGGAGACCGGCGAGATAGAGACCTGCCTCAATGCCCTCTACGGCACTATGTTACTGCGATTGCAGCATAAAGAGATAACACCAAACACCGCAAATGCGGTAAAAGAGATAACGACCTTCCTCGGAATGCTCAGTGATTACTACAAGAAAGACAAGGAAGAAGGTATAAACTTTGATGAAGAATAATAATGAATAAGGAAATAGAAAGAAGACGTACGTTTGCCATCATCTCCCACCCTGACGCCGGTAAGACCACTCTGACCGAGAAATTCCTCCTCTTCGGCGGACAGATCCAGGTGGCTGGAGCCGTGAAGAACAACAAGATTCGCAAGACTGCCACCTCTGACTGGATGGACATCGAGAAGCAGCGTGGTATCTCCGTATCTACATCCGTAATGGAATTTGACTATCTTCCCGATGCTGAAAACCAGCCGGAAGATGCACAGCCATACAAGGTTAACATCCTTGACACTCCTGGTCACCAGGACTTTGCTGAAGATACTTACCGCACTCTCACCGCTGTTGACTCCGCCATCATCGTGGTGGACAGCGCAAAAGGTGTGGAGACACAGACCAGAAAGCTCATGGAAGTCTGCCGTATGCGCAAGACTCCTGTAATCATATTCATCAACAAGATGGACCGTGAAGGACGTGACCCATTCGATCTCCTCGACGAACTGGAGGACGAACTGCAGATCAAGGTGCGTCCGCTCTCATGGCCTATCAACCAGGGCGTGAAGTTCAAGGGCGTATATAATATCTATGAGCAGCAGCTCAACCTCTTTACTCCTGACAAACAGCGCGTGACAGAGAAGATTTCAGTAGATATCAACAGCCAGAACCTCGACCAAATGGTAGGCGAAATGGATGCTGAGAAGCTGCGCGAAGACCTTGAACTCGTGGAAGGCGTATATCCGGAATTTGACGTCGAGACATATCGTGCTGGCGAAGTGGCTCCTGTATTCTTCGGTTCTGCGCTCAACAACTTCGGCGTTCAGGAACTGCTCAACTGCTTTGTGGAGATTGCTCCATCGCCAAAGCCTACCAAGGCAGAGGAACGCATGGTGACTCCTGACGAGGATAAGTTCACCGGTTTCATCTTCAAGATTACGGCAAACATCGACCCTAACCACCGTTCATGTATCGCATTCTGCAAGGTATGCTCCGGAAAGTTTGTGAGAAACCAGCCTTATCTGCATGTAGGACTCAACAAGACCGTACGCTTTTCCTCCCCTACCCAGTTTATGGCACAGCGCAAGAGCACCATTGACGAGGCGTGGGCAGGCGACATCGTAGGTCTTCCTGACAATGGAATATTCAAGATTGGCGACACTCTGACCGAGGGCGAGAAGCTCCATTTCCGTGGTCTTCCATCTTTTTCACCAGAGATGTTCAAATATATCGAGAATGATGACCCTATGAAGTCAAAGCAATTCCAGAAGGGCCTTGAGCAATTGATGAATGAAGGTGTGGCTCAGCTGTTCGTAAACCAGTTTAACGGCAGAAAGATTGTCGGCACAGTAGGTCAACTTCAGTTTGAGGTCATACAGTACCGTCTTGAGAATGAGTACAATGCCAAGTGTCGCTGGGAGCCAGTGCATCTTCACAAGGCATGCTGGATAGAGAGCGATGACGAGAAGGAACTCGACACTTTCAAGAAGCGCAAGTATCAGTATATGGCAAAGGACAAGGACGGACGCGATGTATTCCTTGCCGATTCCGGTTATGTTCTCAGCATGGCACAGCAGGACTTTGAGAATATCAAGTTCCACTTCACCAGCGAGTTCTAACTTCTGAAAAGCAAAAATAGCAAGCGATAAATTCCACAATTCCATCTTTCGATATGGAAATTGCAGATTGTCAGCAATATGATATTGGTGGAATTTAGGATGGAAGTTGGGTGGAATATCATGAAATTCCACCCTTATTCCACTCTAAATTCCACCTTCTTTATATTATTATAAGCCAACAAATTACATTCAAAAGGCGGAATTGTCGATTTTCAAAGCACTTTTTTATGGCAATGCTGCATCTTATCTTGTTTCTCCTAATATCTTAGCTATTGCATTGCAATAACCGTGCTTATACCTCCTAATGACAAGGCAATGGTATGCAATTATGTGACAAAACATTTATTTTCTCTCTTTAGAGTATTCAAAAGGAAGTTTTCCTCAAGAGAGACCGATTTGCGTTTATACTTTCCAATGAAGTATCAGTCCTTATTTTAGACCATTTTTAACGGTTGTTAATACTTTTTCGACCCTATTTTTGGAAAAAATATTTGGCTCTTCTCAAATTTTAGTACAAAGGCTCATAATTGAGTGCAAGAAGTGTATTTTTTAAGAAAGT
>CAKQPF010000020.1 GCA_934256705.1 uncultured Prevotella sp. | reverse complement strand
TTAAATAAAACTTTCTTAAAAAATACACTTCTTGCACTCAATTATGAGCCTTTGTACTAAAATTTGAGAAGAGCCATTTTATTTTCTAAATTTGCAAGCTATAATGTTAAAAGACTATGCTTTTTCGCCAAGCTACCCAAGCCACTGTGCCAACGGCTTTTACCTTTGGATTACACTGCCTCAACGCCTGGCAGCCTCGATGATAGAGTCGAGCCCTTTGGCGAAATCTTCATCGGAGATATCTACTTTTACGTCGGGCGCAATGCCAAACTCGGTAGTGTTTCCGTCAGCATCATAGATAGGACAGGCGGAGAAACGCACGCCCCAGCCGTTTGGCAGTTCGCTCGAGAACGGCATTCCAGCCCCACCTCCTGTAGTGTCTCCTATGATAGTGACCGATGAGGACGCACCTTTATGCGCACGACCTATTGCTTTCATGCACTTCACAAACTCGTTTGCTGCACTATATACCGACCTATTAGTAAGGACGCAGACAGGCTTTCGCCAGCGGATGCCCTTGCCCGGTGCCAGACGCTGCTCTTCCATAGCGGAGAAATCTGAATGCCCTTTGCCCGTCTTGTGCTGGATATAGCCCACCAGCAGTTCCTCATCCGTGAAGCGGGAAGCAAGCTTCTGAGCAGCCGTTATCATGCCACCGCCATTGTTTCTCACGTCGATGATAAGCTTATTGCACGGCGCAAGGTAATAGAGCACTTCGTCGAGATTGCCGTTTCCGAAAGAATTCTCGAACGTAAGACACTGCACATAACCCGTATTATCATCGAGAATGCGGTATTTCAGTCCACCGGCAATCCTGTAATCCGTGCCGAGATACTTGCGCACAAGCGTGTCGGAATAGTTTGACGGATAAGCTTCTTTCCACGACCAGTTGCGTCCATTGTCGAAAGGAGCAAAGAGATTGACGTGTCCGTCACGCAGTTCGAAGAGCATAGAGGTCAGCAGTTCGAAGAGTTGGTCACGGGAAAGCATCGCATTGGCCTGGGTATTGTAACGCGTTTTCACCTCATTCCAATCGACTCCCAGCTCCTTTTCCTTTTCAGCAAAGAAGCAATAATGCTCATCCATTATCTTCCACAGAGCCTGGAAGTTGCCCTGTGCAGTATTGTCATATTGCTCTTCCTCAACACAAGCGGCAAGGATGAAAAGCGGAATGAAAAATAGAATGAGTTTTTTCATAAAAAGATTAGAGTGAAATAAAAGAGAAAAAACAATAAAAATATATTTGTTTTTTTATTTATTGATATTCTTTTTCTGAAGCAGAGTTACAACATCCGTGTCACGCCAAGCACAAAGGAGTGGGAATATTCATGCTGTTTCAGATGGTTAGGCTTTGCCTGACGCACGTCACCGAGATAGCCCAAGCGGAGCGAAGCCTTCCTCCAAAGAGGCAAATCGACTGACAACTGATGCCTGATAGATGGCGTGGAGACGTTAGTAAACACGATGTTGTCATCATATTTTCCACCGTAAAACAGTTCATAATACGACTGCCCGTAAGCCGGGGAGAACATCATACCGACGAGAGGCATACGCATTTCGTAAGTAACAGGTAAGGTATGACGCCCCACTTTCACCCTGCAGGTGGCACTGCCAGCCCATCCTATGCTCCAGGAAGCGTAGCCCTGCGCCGGATTATTCGCCACATTCTTGGTGTTGTATGCAAACCCGAGGTAGAGATTTGTCATTCCTCCAGCCCTTAAAGTCATTGCTCCGTCCATCATCTCCCATCGCTTCATCATGGAGAAAGCGAAGTCATAATGACCGGAAAGGGCATCTGCGTTGTCGGCTTTGTTATGCGTGACATCGACGGCACCTTCGTGGCTGAACTGCATATCCCACAGGTTTCTGCGGCTGCGGAGCACATTGGAGAGGAACCTTACAGTCGAACCTTTATAGTCCTGCGGCGAAAGATATGTGTCAAGGCGGTTTGTCGTGCCTATCGCAACGGCGGTGGTACGGTCTATCCTCACGGTTTTGGGGAGCAAAGAGTCGCCCTTTTCCTGCGCATTTGCCAGAAAAGGACAAAGGAAGACAACGACAAATGCCATTGCCTTCCTTATCTTGACGCCTATATTTCCATTTGATTTTTCCTTCATAGGAGCTTGTTTTGCGGTTTGGTCATTTAAGAAAAAAAATCAACAAATAAAAATATACAAATACAACATCTACATTATTTATGTGTTGATATTATCCTTCCACTGCTCTGACAGCCAACTATTCATCAAAGTCGAGCGAGGTCTGACCTGTCAGTTCATCACGCACCTGCTGGTCAGTCTTGCCTGCATCCGGGTCGAGGTTTTCCGTTTCCGCGAGTTCTCCCTCTGCCGTTGCGCCTTCATCGTCAGCCTGTCCTTCAGGGAAACGCAGTGGTTCCAGTTCCTCAATGCGCTCTATCTTATAGGTGGAAACGCGCTTTCCGCGAGCATCATAACCTTTGACAGGCACATACTGCTCGGCATCTATCTCTATCTGAGGGCGGAAAGCATCCACTCCACCAAAGGTGACGAGGACACGAGGGAACGCTACGTCAGTGAAGATGACCTCCTGTGACTGCGGATTGACGAGGTAATTATGATGGTTCTTCGTGGCCTTGTCGAGGCGGAAACGCTTGATGTAAGGAAGATTCTTATTATCCTTGTCATAGAGCACGCAGGTATAGACCTTGTTAGGGTCGAATTTCTCGATGCGCTTGACGTTTGTCTCGAAGTGATTGTCCACATTTGGCGTGGTGACATAGAAGTCGCCGTCCTGCAGGATGACGAGTATCTGGTCGCCATCGCTGAAGTCTCCGAGCAGATTTCCCTGTCCGTCATGGTTGAGACGGTTGACATCCGGGTCATACCACACTTTCTGTCCGCCGAGAGTGGAGCGTCCGTGGCTCTTCAGGCTGATGCGATGGAGAGGATATTTGGAGATTATATTACCCCTCGAACCACGTCCTTTGACGGCGAGATTGGTGAAATCATAGTCGAAGAATATCTTCTTCAGCTTCACATTAGGCTCGTATGTTATCTTTATCACTTCGGCTTCGCCGTTAGGATTGGCTGAGAAATAGACCACTCTGGAGGCTGGTGTGCCGTTGGTAAGGTCGTATTCCTTGTCACGGGTGATGCTCGGGATGTTGAAACGCTTGACGTAATAGAAGCCAGCCTTGCCGTCACGATACACCATATTATATGTGGTACGGAGGTCGCCACGCTTCCATACCTGCAGATGCAGGATGTTCTTGCCCACGAAAATCTTCTCCGCAACGCGCAGCACCTTGAATTTTCCATCCCTATAGAATACGATTACATCATCGATATCCGAACAGTTGCTGACGAATTCGTCCTTCTTCAGCCCGGTTCCGATAAATCCTTCCTGACGGTTGATGTAGAGTTTCTGGTTTGCTTCCACCACTGCCGTCGCCTCAATGTTCTCGAAATTGCGGATCTCAGTGAGGCGCGGATGCTCCGCTCCGTACTTGTTTCTGAGGTGTTCGTACCATTCGCAGGTCACGTCCACCATGCGGTTGAGGTCCTTTTCGATTTCATCTATCTCAGCCTGAATACGTGCCATGAGCTCGTCAGCCTTGTCCTTAGAGAACTTTGCTATACGTTGCATCTTGATTTCCAGCAGACGCAGGATATCCTCTTTGCGCACTTCACGCACAAAGAGATGATAGAACGGCGTGAGACGCGCATCGATATGCTCGCAGATGGAATCTATACTGGTGGCATTTTCAAATTTCTTGTCCTTGTAGATGCGTTCCTCTATGAATATCTTTTCAAGGGAAATGAAGAACAGTTGCTCTAATAATTCATCCCTACGGATTTCAAGTTCGCGCTTGAGAAGATTGAGAGTCTGGTCTGTAGAGGAACGAAGAATGTCGCTGATAGTAAGGAATTGCGGCTTGCGGTCACGGATAACGCAGCAGTTTGGCGAAATGCTGACCTCGCAATCAGTAAACTTATACAGGGCGTCCAGCGTCTTGTCAGATGATACTCCCGGCGTGAGATGTACGAGAATCTCCACATTAGCAGCCGTGAGATCCTCCACTTTACGCACCTTTATCTTACCTTTCTCCACAGCACGGGTGATACTATCAATCAGAGACTCTGAGGTACGAGAGAATGGAATATCACGTATCACGAGCGTCTTATTGTCGAGTTTCTCTATCTTTGCACGCACTTTGACGTTTCCTCCACGCTGTCCGTCATTATATTTACTTACGTCTATGGAGCCTCCCGTAGGGAAGTCAGGATAGAGATGAAACTCTTTGCCACGAAGATAAGCTATTGCCGCGTCACATATCTCCACGAAATTATGAGGTAATATCTTAGAGTTTAGTCCCACAGCAATGCCCTCCACTCCCTGAACAAGGAGGAGAGGAAACTTCACAGGCAATGTTATTGGTTCCTTATTTCTGCCATCATAGGAGAATTGCCACTCGGTTGTCTTAGGATTAAAGACCGTTTCGAGGGCGAACTTACTAAGTCGCGCCTCAATATAACGTGGCGCAGCAGCACTGGAACCCGTAAGTATATTACCCCAGTTACCCTGCGTATCAATGAGCAAATCCTTCTGTCCCATCTGCACAAGAGCATCTCCGATGGAGGCATCTCCGTGAGGGTGGAACTGCATAGTGTGGCCAACGATATTAGCCACCTTATTATATCTGCCGTCATCCATACGCTTCATGGAGTGAAGAATACGGCGCTGCACAGGCTTCAAGCCGTCCTCGATATGGGGCACGGCACGCTCCAGGATTACATACGATGCGTAATCCAGGAACCAGTTTTGGTACATCCCACTCAAATGATGCACCGCAGATGCGTCAAAGCGATTGGAGGGTCTATACTCCGAGTGTGCCTCTTCGGCATTATCGGCTTGCATTTCTTCCTCCATAGTAGCGTCTTCATCCTGCTCAGAGCCTTCTGCGATGGTCTGAGAATCAGTTTCTCCGATAGCTTCTTTGTCGAGGTCTGTGTTCAGGTCTTTTATTTCTTCATCCATAGTAAAAGGTGTATTCTTATAATATTCTTCCTGCAAAAATACTAAAAATTTGCGAGATATGGTAATTTTACGAGCTTATCTTTCCATTTTTATAGAAAAAACACTAATTTTGCACCGCAATAAATTCAAGATTTATCCAGATAACATCAAAAAAATGAATAAATATACTGACGTACTCTGCAAAAGCATGAAGTCGCTCAATCGCTTCGACTATGTGCTTATCGGCTCCATCTGTGCCCTCTCTCTCGTTTCTTTCTACGTGAAAGGTGAATTTAATGCCAATATCTTCATTGCGGCACTGAGCGCTGTGCTCGGTGTATTCTGCGTGGTGTTGGGCGCAAAAGGCTCGCTTGCCAACTGGATTATAGGCACTGTGGAGTGCATACTCCATATCTATATCTGCTTTGTCAGCCATATCTATGGTGACTTCTTGCAGCGCATCTTCTGGAATCTTCCGATGCAATTCCTTGGATGGAAGAACTGGAGAAAGCGCGAAAGACATGATAATACCACAAGTATCAGAACGCGATACATGACCTGGAACCAGCGTTACATCACCATTCTCGTGGTCGCAGTGATGACATACCTACTTGGTCTCTTCCTTCAGAACTTCGGACCTTGGATGATTGGCGTGCTGAAGGATATCCTTCCGGATATGCAATTCAAGACATTGAAGTCTGACTACGACTTCCCTGCCCTGCTTTGGTTTGATGCTTTCACCACAGTAGCTTCCATAGTAGCCCTCTTTATCAGCATCAAGGCATACGTAGAGCAATGGTATCTCTGGCTTTCCATCAACATCACATCGCTCTGCATCTGGATTTTCCAGGACACGGAGTTCTCATTCATGACCATTGCAAAGTACGGAGTATATCTCGTAAACACATTCTATGGCATCTATATGTGGAACAAACTGAGTAAGGAATAATCACAAGCTGACGAAGAACTATCCTTATTCACACACAGAAAAACGAAATCGCACTGAGAAATATCATCTCAGTGCGATTTCATTTTATATTGTTTTTCCGCCTATTCCCTTGCTTATGATGCTCTGAAAAGGAAGATATCAGAGGACTTTACCCTTCTGATCAGAATATATTGTCCATCATATCCGAGGGCAATAACAATCGAATCGGAGGGAAAACCTATTGGAATGGAGGGAAAGGAGTGCCGACATGAACGAATGAATGCAGCGTCAGATCAAAGACGAGAGTGCTGTATGCCGGGATAGAACCAGAGGTCTGCGTGCCGTAACCCAACTGATAAGGGATATAAACACGCCATCTGTCGCCCTCGTGCATCTGCATAAGAGCAGTGGTAAATCCATCTACGAGTCCGGAAACGGCATACTTTGCCGGAACCATAGTAGCTGGATTATAGTTTCCTGTCCATGACTGGTCGAAGATATAACCGTCAGTATGTGTCTCTGTAGGCATCAGACGTCCCTGATAATGCACGCGAACAGAGTCACTATAAATAGGACATTGCTTGCCTTCGCCTTCGCTCAGCACCTCCACTACGATGTCATCAGTATGCTTCGCAGTGACATGTCCCACCTTGGAATACACGCGGATTATCTTCCATTTTGCGTCTCCGGCAGATATAGCGGCAGAAGCCTTGCTGTAAATGCCTTCAAAATACGCCTCATTACGATTCTGCCAGTCGTCAAATTCGTTATCGTCCTCATTGGACTCACTGCATGATGTCATGCAAGTAAATCCGATGAGAGCGAGGAATAAGATGAAATACTTGTTCATTTACTGAAGTTTCTTAAGAAGAGAAGTGATGGTTACCTGATCTTCGATGATTCCCTGAAGGTCGGCAATGTTGACACGCTTCTGCTCCATAGTGTCACGATAGCGCAGTGTTACTGTGTTATCTTCGAGAGTCTGATGGTCAACAGTGACACAGAAAGGAGTTCCGATAGCATCCTGACGACGATAACGCTTTCCGATGGCGTCCTTTTCCTCGTACTTACAGTTGAAATGGAACTTGAGAGCATCCTGTATCTCGCGTGCCTTCTCTGGCAGACCGTCCTTCTTAGTCAGAGGGAAGATAGCGAGCTTCACTGGAGCGAGGGCTGCAGGAAGATGGAGCACGGTGCGTGTTTCGCCATTAGGAAGCTTCTCTTCATCATAAGAATGACACATGATAGAGAGGAACATACGGTCAACACCGATAGAAGTCTCGATAACGAATGGAGTGTATGACTCATTGGTCTCAGGGTCGAAGTACTCAATCTTCTTGCCAGAGAACTTAGCATGCTGGCTAAGGTCGAAGTTGGTACGTGAGTGTATGCCTTCAACCTCCTTGAAACCGAATGGCATGTGGAACTCGATGTCGGTGGCAGCATTAGCATAGTGAGCCAACTTATCATGATCATGGAAGCGATAGTTTTCTGCTCCGAAGCCGAGATTCTGATGCCACTTCATGCGGGTCTCTTTCCATTTAGCAAACCAATCGAGCTCAGTACCAGGCTTAATGAAGAACTGCATCTCCATCTGCTCAAACTCGCGCATACGGAAAATGAACTGTCTTGCCACGATTTCGTTACGGAATGCCTTACCAATCTGCGCGATACCGAAAGGAATCTTCATGCGTCCAGTCTTCTGAACATTAAGATAATTGACGAAGATACCCTGTGCTGTCTCAGGACGAAGGTAAACCTTCATAGAGCCTTCTGCGCTTGCTCCCATCTCGGTGGAGAACATAAGGTTGAACTGGCGCACGTCAGTCCAGTTCTTTGTGCCAGAGATTGGGCATACGATTTCCTCGTCAAGGATAATCTGCTTCAATGCTTCGAGGTCTGGACCCTGCATTGCGTCGTGATAGCGATGATGGAGATCATCGTATTTCTTTTGGTTTTCGAGGACGCGAGGGTTAGTCTGGCGGAACTGAGCCTCATCGAAAGCATCACCAAACTTCTTCTGCGCTTTAGCTATTTCCTTAGCTATTTTGTCCTCATATTTGCCCATCTGGTCTTCGATGAGCACATCGGCACGGTAGCGCTTCTTTGAGTCGCGGTTGTCGATAAGAGGGTCATTGAAAGCATCTACGTGGCCGGAAGCCTTCCATATTGTAGGGTGCATGAAGATAGCGGAGTCGATGCCCACGATATTGTCATGGAGAAGCACCATAGACTGCCACCAATACTGCTTGATATTATTCTTCATCTCTACACCATTCTGAGCATAATCATACACTGCGCCCAGACCGTCGTAAATTTCACTTGATGGGAATACGAAACCATATTCTTTACAGTGACTTACGATTTTCTTAAATACATCTTCTTGTGCCATTTTTATTTTTAGAATTATTATAATCTATTTTATCGTGCAAAATTACACTTTTTTTTTGAAATATCTTACAGTCATCATCATTTTTCTCCCCCTTTTCTACATTTTTAGCATAATAAAAGCAAAGAGGTGATATATTTTTTGGATAAACAGAGGAAACTTTGTACTTTTGCACACCATTAGATACATACACTGCTAACACTTATGAAAAGGTACTATTTTATCATCCTCACCCTCATTATGGCTTTTGCCAGCCTCACGAAAGCGAGCGCACAGGAATGGACTACAGAGAATGTAAGAGACATTATCACTAATGTAAACAACGCTTGGCAGCAGTCTCACCCTAAGCAGGAGCGCGCTTTCTGGGACCCCGCCGTATATCATACTGGCAATATGGAGGCATATTCCCTCTTTAAGGTAAAGGCTTGGCGCGACTATTCTTTTGATTGGGCAGAACAAAACAAATGGATGGGCGCAAAGGAGGCGGACAAAAAGAAGTGGAAATACAAGAAATACGGTGAGGGACAAGACTTTGTGCTCTTCGGCGATTGGCAGATTTGCTTCCAGACTTACCTCGATCTCTACTTTGCAGCAGAGGGCTATGATTACTCTGCTCCGCTGAAAAACAAGAAAAATACCTATGCCGCAATGAAGGCAAAGGCAAGTCCTCTGATGACTCTCGAAATGGGTCCTACCGATTATCAGATACAGCGTACGCTCGACGTGATGGGATATGAGGCAAGGAGCGAAGCGTCAGACTACTGGTGGTGGGTAGATGCACTCTACATGGTGATGCCTGTAATGACCAAGATGTATAGACTCACGGGCGATGAAATATATCTCGACAAGATGTATGACAACTGGAAATACTGCAATTCCATCATGTATGACAAGGAGACTGGACTGTATTTCCGCGACGGAAAATATGTCTATCCCAAGCATACTACCAAGAATGGAAAGAAGGATTTCTGGGCTCGTGGCGATGGATGGGCTATGGCTGCCTTTGCAAAGATTCTCAAAGACTTGCCAAAGAATGCTGCCCACAGGAAGGAATATATATCTTATTACAAGCGCCTTGCAGACGCAATAGTGGATTGTCAGCAAACTGAAGGCCACTGGACACGCTCTATCCTTGATCCGGAACAGGCTCCTGGATATGAGACAAGCGGCACTGCGCTCAACTGCTACAGCCTCTTTTGGGGCATGAACAACGGCATTCTGAAGGGTAAGAAATATGCTGCGGCTGCGCAAAAGGCATGGGATTACCTTGCTCTTGTGGCTCTCCAGCCCGACAATAGCATAGGTTACGTCCAGCCTATCGGCGAGAAAGCTATTCCGGGACAGGTAGTCAATCAGAAGTCTGTCACCAATTTTGGCACTGGTGCCTTCCTCCTTGCCGCCTGCGAATATTATCGTTACCTGCAGAAAAATGGCAAAAGCAGTAAAACAAAGAAGACTTTCCGTCCACATGCCTTCGTAGGTGTGGGGGCTGGAATGCAGTTTTAAGTGCTCACTTTCCCACTCTTCTCCCTTAAATCTTCATTATTTACTCCGTAAAATACCAAATGATTATCACCCTCCTGATAGCAATCACCCTTGGGGTTGCCCTACTCCCACATATCGCTTACATCATAGCGAAGGTGCTGGCACTGTTCTTCCATTTCCATGTAGTTTACCGCCCGTTCGGTTTCACAGCATTAGGACTGGCAGGATTGTGGCTTTGCCTATTCGCCTACGGCAACCTCTTCGGACGCTATTTCCATGAGACAAAGAAGGTGGAGATACCTTGCAAGGGACTGCCGGAGAGCTTCAAGGGCTACAGGATAGTGCATATCTCCGACCTGCACCTTGACGGTTATGCCGGAAAAGAGGACGTATTGCTCTCCATTGTCAATGATATAAACGCCTTGAAGCCTGACCTTATCTGCTTCACCGGCGACCTTATCTCCATCGATGAATCGGAACTGCCGCCTTGCATTCCGCAACTGAAACAACTGAAATCGAAGGACGGCGTGGTAAGCATCTTCGGAAACCACGACTATATGCCTTACAAGCGCATGGCTTCCAAGAGAGAACGGACTGACAGAGTGAACAGACTGGCACGCATGGAGCATGATGAATTGGGATGGAAACTGCTGCTCAACAACAACTTGTTCATCCATCGGGGCAATGACAGCATCGCTATCGTGGGCTGCGAAAACCAGAGTCTGGGCATCCATAGCATTATCCGCAGGGGTAATCTCACGAAAGCCCTTGAAGGAACCGACCAGTCCTTCCGCATTATCCTCACCCATGACCCTACTCATTGGCGTGGAGAGATACTCGGTAAGGCTCGCTCTAAGGATGATGGCACGCTGACTTTGTCGGGGCATACTCACTCTGGACAATTCCGTGTGCTCGGTTTCTCCGTGGCACGCTTTATATATAAGGAGTACGATGGACTCTATACAGAAGGCAACCAACACCTTTATATAAATATAGGACTTGGTGGCACAATGCCAATGCGCATCGGTGCTACTCCTGAAATCACTCTTATCACACTCAGATAGGGTGGCTTCCCTATCTCAAATCATTCCGAATTACTTGTTCGGTGACCTATAAACAGTTGTCTGGAATACAGTACATGAATGGAGTAAAGGCTTGAACGACAGATCGCTCATATTCCGTTGATAAGGTACTGTCTTCCAGACAGCTGTGTTTTTTCTTGTTTATAGTCCCGAGACTTCGTCCCGGGTTACTCTCGCTATGCTCGGTATAGGCTTCCAGCCTAAGCTTGTTGTAGAGTGTTTTGATAAATGTTCAAACAACAGACCAAACGACTAACCAACAAGACAACGACACAAGACAAAGGGAGAAAAATGGAACAAAAATGCGATAGCAAAGCCTTCATTTTGCAATAGCTAAGCTTTTACCGTCTAAAAGCATAGATATTAGGAGGTAAAAGCATAGTTATTAGAATGTAATATCTATGCTTTTAGGACGTAAAAACTATGCTTTTGCAACACTTTAATTATCAATGCGTTACAAAAGCATTTCTTTATAGTTATCTAATAACAGGAAAATCGAACAATTTTATCCTGACAAGCGATACTGAGCACCTGAGAATCGACAGGACAAAAGACTATTATCCGACTTGAGAGACTATCAGAACAAGGCTATGACAGCGAAGACAAGAAGTGTCAATCCTGCCGTTATTGCCGGGAGCCATTCATACTGTTTGACAAATGGTTCATGATTTTCAAAATACTTGGAATACAAACAAACTATCAGACCAGAGACCACCGTGGCATAAATAATGCCGGCAAGGAGGTCGCCAGGATAATGCACTCCGAGATAAGAACGGGAATAGCAGATGACGAGAGTGAGCAAAGCCAAAGACGCAAGTGCCTTCTTCGACCTCAGCATATATGCCACGAGCAAGGTTATTCCCCAATAGTTTGCCGCATGAGCGGACGGAAATCCACAGGCACCACCACGATAGCCATTCACGATATGTACCAATGGTGAGATTGGATTATCAAGATTCGTAGGACGAAGTCGATGAATCCACGGACGAATGACTGAGGCATTGAGCGTATCAGTGAAGAGCATCATGATGCCTATCATCAATGCGAGCGATATGACGCCTCTCACTCCCCGGTTGCGATAGACCACCCACAGGGTAATCAGATAGAATGGAATCCACACTGTCTTTGCGCTTATCAGCCACATAAACTGGTCGAGAAAAGCGTTGTGCATACCATTTATAAAAAGGAGGACGGTGGTGTCTAATTGATTCATTCTTTGGATATGATTAAGAGATGGTGGATGGGAGAGGGTATCCAACGGTAAAAGCCGTTGGCACAGGGGATGATGGTGGGTGTTGGTTGTCGGTTGTCGGTTATTGGTTATTGGTGTTCGGTGTTCGGTTGGGGGGTGTTGGTGTATGGTAACTAACCAAAAACCAACAACCTACAACCTACAACCTATTTAGAAGATGAATGTTCTCTCCAACCAGTAGCATAAGATACCACAGAGATAGCCTACGAAAGCAATCCAAGTGACCTTCTTCATGTACCAGCCGAAGCTAACCTTCTCAAGTCCCATAACTACTACACCAGCAGCACTACCGATGATAAGCATAGAACCGCCAACGCCTGCACAGTAAGCAAGCAACTGCCAGAAAATGCCATCCTGACCGAAGTCGCCCATCTCAGCGAGTGGGTACATACCCATACATCCAGCTACGAGAGGCACGTTATCGACGATACTTGAGAGCACACCGATGATACCAGTAACGAGGTAATGGTTGCCATCAAACCAAGTATTGAGGTTTTCACCCAGGAGAGTGAGGGCACCGATTGTCTCAAGACAAGCTACAGCCATCAAGATGCCGAGGAAGAAGAGGATGGTGCTCATGTCGATGCGAGCAAGCATTGCTGTAACACGCTTCTGCATACCAATCTTATCCACGCCATCAGAGAGCTTGCTATAGAATATTTCAGTAACAGTCCAAAGAATACCAAGCACGAGCATGATACCTACAAATGGAGGAAGGTGAGTAATAGACTTGAAGATAGGCACGAAAATCAGACCACCCACACCGAGATAGAACACCACCTTGCGCTGGAAGTCTGTCAGTTCGTTATCCATCTTGAAGCTCATATCCTTCTTAGCCTCAGTGACATCCACTGTGCCGTGGAGCATACGAGAAAGCAAGAATGCCGGGATAATCATTGAAACGAGTGATGGGATGAGCAATTCCTTGATTACGCCGAATGCTGAGATGAGTCCCTTGTTCCATATCATGATGGTGGTAACGTCTCCGATTGGGGAGAAAGCACCGCCCGAATTGGCTGCAATGACCACGAGAGCGGCATACACGAGACGATCCTGACGCTCATATACGAGCTTGCGGATGAGCATTATCATCACGATACTTGTGGTAAGATTGTCGAGGATAGCACTCAGGATGAATGTCAGAAAAGCGATACGCCAGAGCAGACGACGCTTGTGACGAGTCTTGAGCATCTCGCGGACGAAGTTGAAACCGCCGTTCTGATCGACCAGTTCCACGATGGTCATGGCTCCCATGAGGAAGAACAGCGTAGTGGCAGTACTGCCGAGGTGATGCTCTATCACACCAGACACGGCGTTGGCGATGGAATCTCCGGTTGCAGCGGAGATGTACTGACCCGGATCAATCATGAAGATGGTCCAGCAGAACACGAACATAAGCAAGGCAATCGCAGCCTTGTTTACCTTTGTCACGCTCTCGATGGCTATGCAGAAATAGCCCAGCACGAAAACAATGACAATAGCAATAGAAAGTGATGTCATTTTTTAATAGTATGAATTTAAAGTTTACGGTTAATTTAGTGCAAAGTTAAGAAGAAAAGAAGAAATACGAAAGTTTTTCTGACGATAATTTGACGAAACCCGCAATATTATTACATTATTCTTCATTTATCAAAAAAAATGTGAAAGATTACACTTTCTTTGCAGATAATTTTGTATCTTTGCCGGAAATTTTAATACTAACTACATAAAACTGCAACCTTACATTAATGGATAAGAAATATTTCTTTGCCGTTGACCTTGGAGCCACAAGCGGACGTACCATCGTGGGTACTCTCGATGAAGGCAAGGTCGTATTGGAAGAATTAACTCGCTTTGACAACAATCTTATCGAAGCGAACGGTCATTTCTATTGGGACATCTATGCGCTTTACTTTGAAATCATCAAAGGACTGAAAGCGGCTAAGCAGAGAGACCTCTGCATCACGAGCATCGGTATCGACACATGGGGCGTGGACTTTGTCTGCGTGGCTGAGGATGGAAGCGTAAGCCAGCCTATCGCTTACCGTGACCCTCACACCTTCGACGCTATGGACGACTACCTCGAAAACGTCATGTCAAAAGAGAAAGTATATGACGTCACCGGCATCCAGTTTATGAATTTCAACTCCATCTTCCAGCTTTACGCCATGAAGAGGGCTGGCAATTCTGCTCTAAAGAATGCTCAGAAGATACTTTTTATCCCTGATGCACTCAGCTATATGCTCACTGGCAATATGGTATGCGAATACACCATCGCCTCTACAGCACAGCTCCTTGACCCTCGCACCAGACAGCTCGACCCTCGTCTGCTGGCTTCCGTCGGTCTCACTCAGAGCAAATTCGGCAGAATGGTCAATCCTGGCGACCTCGTAGGTGCCCTCACTGCCGACGTGCAGAAGCAGACTGGCTACGGCGCTATCCCTGTCATTGCAGTGGCTGGACACGACACTGGCTCTGCCGTTGCTGCCGTTCCTGCAAAGAATGAGAAGTTCGCTTACCTCTCTTCTGGCACATGGTCACTCATGGGAATAGAGACAAAGGAGGCTATCATCAATCATATCTCTTACGAAAGAAACTTCACAAACGAAGGCGGAATAGAGGGCACGACCCGCTTCCTCAAGAATATCTGCGGAATGTGGCTCTACGAACGCTGCCGCAAGGAATGGACTGATGCTCCGAAATCCCATCCAGAACTTATCGCAGAGGCTATGAAGCAGCCTGCATTCCAGAGCATTATCAATCCTGATGACGCTTGCTTCGCAAATCCGTCTTCTATGATTGACGCTATTCAGACATACTGTAAGGAGACCAATCAGCACGTCCCACAGGGCTATGCAGAGATATGCCGTTGCATATTCGACTCCCTTGCGCTCCGCTATCGCCAGGTGTTCTCCTACCTTACAGAGATGGCTTCCTTCCCTATCGAGGTGCTCCACATCATCGGAGGCGGTTCGCTGAATGACAATCTCAATCAGTTTACTGCCAATTCATGCGGCGTGGAAGTGCTCGCAGGTCCGCAGGAAGGCACTGCCCTCGGCAATATCATGGTGCAGGCAAAGGCTGCCGGAGAGGTGAAAGACCTCTGGGATATGCGCAAAGTGATAGCAAACAGCCTCAACCTCAAGCGCTTCTCTCCTGCCGACAAGGAGATATGGGATGCCGCTTACGTGAAGTATCTCGCGATATTAAAGGCAAGAGGCTAAGCAATAATAATCTGTTCGGAGCGTTATCTCTATACCTTTCTTATATAATACGTCAGAAGTAATTTCGTTTTCGGACAGACACATAACCAAAGATACAACAATAAAACAAATTAACTATACAACTAAACTAATATGAAAGCAGAACTTATTTCAAAAGCTTACGAAGTAGCGAAAGAGCGCTACGCAGAAATCGGTGTTGACACAGAGAAGGTACTCAAGCAGCTTCAGGACTTCCACCTCTCCCTCCATTGCTGGCAGGCAGACGACGTAAAGGGCTTCGAGGTGCAGGCTGGCGCAATGTCTGGCGGCATACAGTCAACCGGCAACTTCCCTGGTGCAGCACGCAATATCGACGAACTCCGTCAGGACATCCTCAAGGCTAAGTCTCTTATCCCTGGTAACCACCGCCTCAACCTTCACGAAATCTACGGTGACTTCAAGGGAAAGGTAGTTGACCGCGACGAGGTTACCGTAGAATATTTCCAGTCTTGGATTGACTGGGCTAAGGAGAACAACACTCTCCTCGACTTCAATTCATCTTCTTTCTCTCATCCTAAGTCAGGATCACTCTCTCTTGCCAATCCTGACGAGGGCATACGTCAGTTCTGGGTGGAGCACACCAAGCGCTGCCGTGACATCGCAAACGCGATGGGCGAGGCGCAGAACGACCCTTGTATCATGAACCTCTGGGTGCATGACGGATGCAAGGACGTCAGCGTAAACCACGCTCTCTACCGCAACACACTCAAGAAGTCACTCGATGAAATCTTCGAGAAGAAGCAGCCTATGATGAAGGACTGCATCGAAGGCAAGGTATTCGGTATCGGTCTGGAGTCATTCACTGTGGGTTCACACGACTTCTACACCGCTTATGCAGCTCAAAACGACAAACTTCTGACCATCGACACAGGTCACTATCACCCTACAGAGTCTCCAGCAGACAAGGTTTCAGCACTCCTTCCTTTCCTCAAGGAACTCATGCTCCACGTTTCACGCCCAGTACGTTGGGACTCCGACCACGTTACCATCATGGATGACCCTACACAGGAGCTCTTCTTTGAAATCGTCCGTGCCGGCGCTCTCGACCGTGTACACTATGGTCTTGACTTCTTTGATGGTTCCATCAACCGTATCGGTGCTTACGTTATCGGTTCACGCGCCGCACAGAAGTGCATGCTCCGCGCTCTTCTTGAGCCAAGTGAGGCAATCTCTCGTCTCGAACTCGCTGGCGAAGGCTACAAGGTTCTCGCCCTCATCGAGGAGCAGAAGGCTATGCCTTGGCAGGCTGTCTATGACGAATTCTGCGTACGCAACAACGTACCTGTAGGTCAGGACTTCATCAATGACATCGACCAGTATGTCGTTGACGTGACAAGCAAGAGGTAATATACTCAAATAATGAAAAGTGAATGATGGACAGCGGATTATGCTTTCAGACATTTTGTCCGCATGGTCCTTGTCTTATCGGGAAGCATTACCATGCTTTCTCTATTCACTTTTCATTCTTTACATATTATATAATAAGATGAGTAAGACAAGTTCATTGAAAAGTACCATTGCGGTATCTCTCAATAATTATCTTGATGCCGGAGCCATCGTAGCAGGTGGTAGTGGCATCACTCTCTGGAAGGAGTATCTCGGACTCACAGAGATGCACCTCGGATGGATCAATGCACTCAGCGCCAACGCTCTCGGCGCTGCCATAGGAGCTATCATCGGCGGCTTCCTCGCTGACAAGTTCGGACGTAAGTTTATCTTCACATACAATCTTCTCGTCTATATGCTTGGCGTAGTAATCGTGATGCTTGCCATGAATTTCCCTATGCTTCTCGCTGGTTTCCTCATCACTGGCATATCTGTAGGTATTGGTGTTCCTGCCTCTTGGACTTACATCTCTGAGAGTTCTGAAGTCAATAACCGCGGTCGAAACATCTGCATCTCACAGATGTCATGGGCTGTAGGTCCTATGATTATCCTCCTGATGGGTATGTTCTTCGCTCCTGGAGGCATGCTTTTCGGATGGGTACAGAGCGCTGCCGCTTTCTGTGGAGCAGACATGAGCAACGTCTCCGAGGTCAATGTGTTCAGTTCGAGAGTGGTATTCTTCACCCTCTTCATCATTGCCTTCATAGCATGGAATCTGCAACGCCAACTGGAAGAGAGTGCTGAGTTTGAAGCATCAAAGGCTGAATCAAAGGCAAAAGGTGAGGACACCGGACTGCTTCAGGCATTCAAAGTACTGTTTACCAATAAGGTAGCAGTAAGAACCGTAGCTTTCCTTGCTGCCATTTACCTCACTTGGAACCTCGTAGCCAGCGTGATGGGATTCTTCTCTCCACGCATTTGCGAGACAGCAGGTGGCGTAAGCAATGAGTATTCCAACTGGATGAACTGCATACAGTGGTTTATCGTGGTGGTAGTAACGCTCGGACTCTCACGCATATTCGACCGTACAAGCCATAGATTGGTGTATGTACTCGGACTCGTTTTCGCACTTTCCACATGGCTTCTCGTCGTTACTGTGGGTGTGAATAGCATGGCTACACTGTGGGCTTTCGTAATTCTTTGGGGTCTCAACAGCGGTCTTTCTGTGCAGATATTCTATGCCCTTTGGGGTTCTGAACTATTCCCAGCCAAGTTCCGCGCTGGCGCTCAGGGTCTCATGTTCTTCATCGTACGTGGTCTTTCTGCCATCTGGGGACTGGTATTCACATACATCTATGGAGAAAATGGCGAAGGCTTTACCATCGCAGCTTACTGCATGATAGCCCTCCTTGCCATCTCTCTCATCGTGGGTCTCATCGGTATGCCTGACACACGTGGAAAGAGTCTGGAGCAAATCACGAAGGAACGCTACGGAGACAACTATTGATTCTCCATCCGCAATCATGGTAAATGCCATCAGAAAGCGATGCTTTTACTGGTATTTCACAAAAGGAAAAAGAAAAAACTTTAACAATAAAAACTAACTCCCCCGACGCTTGATCCCGCATCCTGCGGGACTATAAAGGCTTATTCCCATAGTTGGGGGATTGAGGACTTTAATTATGAAAAGTATATTAGAAGGACGCCCAGGCCTTGAAGCCGTAGTCAATCAGATTGCAGAGGTGACTGGTTACCTCTGGCAAAAGGGATGGGCTGAGCGTAATGGCGGTAATATCACCGTCAATGTCACCGAGTTTATGGACGAGGAATGCAAGGCTATGCCTGCCATTGCACCGGTAAAGCAAATCGGTATGGAGCTTCCACAGCTCAAGGGTAAGTATTTCTACTGCAAAGGAACTGGCAAGCGAATGCGCGATCTCGCTCGCTGGCCTATGCAAAATGGCTCTATCGTGCGCATTTGCGACGACTGCGCAAGCTACGAAATCATTGCTGACGAACCTGTAATGCCTACCTCAGAGCTCCCTACTCACCTCGCATTGCAGAACTATCTCCTTGAGACTGGCTCATGCTATAAGGCTACTCTCCATACCCACCCTATCGAACTGGTGGCTATGTCACACATCCAGCGCTTCCTCAAAGGCGATGAGATGACACGCGTACTGTGGTCTATGATTCCTGAGACATTGGCTTTCGCTCCTCTCGGCATAGGTATCGTGCCTTACGGTTTGCCTTCTTCCGTAGAATTGGCTGAAGCTACTCTCGAAAAGATAAAGAAGCACGACGTGGTACTTTGGGAAAAGCACGGCACAGTGGCTGTAGGTCAGGACATCATGGATGCCTTTGACCAGACTGATGTGCTCTGCAAAGCCGCAAATATCTATATGTGTGCACGCAATATGGGCAGCGAACCGGACGGAATGACTGCCGAAGCTATGAAGGAAGTGCAGGATGTATTCAACCTTCCAAAGACACGTCCTTGCTAAGTGACGGTAAAAAAATTAACTTGGCACGAACTTTTGCAATGCAATAACTATGCTTTTGTGACGTAATAACTACATGGTATTCCTGGAAAGGGACTTATAAATAATGCAAGCCACGCTCCTTACAGAAAAGGGAGCGTGGCTTTCTGCATATAAAAGGTTTGAATTACATTACTATTTATTTGGTGGAATCATTTTCTTTTATTAACTTTGTACCCGATAATTATACACCCAAACAATGAAGAACTTAGAACATTGGAGCGAGAATATCATCATCGTGGATGCTGACTACGTGGATAAAGTAGCCTTCGACCTGATAGTCAATTTCGAGAGAATGATAGGAAGACACATCCCACAGGCTGACCTCGCTCACTGGATAGACTGCATCGCCCTCGACGGAGGCATCAAGGAAAAGGAGGAAAACGAATCACAGGTGATCTTCATCCATAGCAAAGACAAGACAGAAATGAAGAATTTCCAGCCTTCCGACTTCTCCAACAATCTCAATGGCAAAGCTTTCAAGGACAATCTCGGTGAGTTTGTCATGAGTAGTTACGCTGTAGAGGAAGTGATAAGCAAGGACGAATTCATCATCGACATAGTAAAGACAGCCGCAAACCATAAGGATGTACGCAGAGTAATGATTATTTCCGACTGTGATGACGGCACTATGATCGACCAGCTTAAGCATGCTCTCCGCGACGCTGACGATGAAAAGAGAATCACTGTCTTTGCAATGCAGCCTATAGCAGGTGGCAATTTCAGACAGGAAATCCTCGGTTACTCCCTGATGTCCGCTTTGGGAATCAGAGCTGACGAGATAAAAAGCGAGTATTAACGCCAACACCACGCAAGCGCGACACTGACATCACGCAAGCGTAATACAGACACCACGCAAGCGCAACACTGCGCAGCGTGAACACATACTATCACATTACAGTCTTTCTACAGGCTGGTCAATAACTGGAAAATAACAATTAACGAATATAGAAAATGAGTAGAGTACTTATGATTGGCGCTGGTGGCGTCGCTACAGTTGCAGCATTCAAGATAGTGCAGAATGCTGACGTATTCACAGAGTTTATGATTGCAAGCCGCAGAAAGGCTAAATGCGACGCTATTGTCGATGCTATACATAAGGCTGGATATAAGAATGAGATTAAGACAGCACAGGTGGATGCAGACGATGTAGAGCAACTCAAAGCCCTCTTCAGCGACTATAAGCCTGAACTTGTCATCAATCTTGCCCTCCCTTACCAGGATCTCACCATCATGGACGCTTGCCTGGCCTGCGGATGCAACTATCTCGACACTGCAAACTATGAGCCTAAGGACGAAGCACACTTCGAGTATTCATGGCAATGGGCTTACCGCGAGCGCTTCGAGCAGGCTGGTCTCTGCGCTATACTCGGTTGCGGTTTCGACCCAGGCGTGACAAGCATCTTCACTGCTTACGCTGCAAAGCATCACTTTGACGAGATACAATACCTCGACATCGTGGATTGTAACGCAGGAAACCATCACAAGGCTTTCGCTACAAACTTCAATCCGGAAATCAATATCCGTGAGATTACCCAGAAAGGTCTCTACTATGAGAACGGAAAATACATCGAGACCGAGCCTATGGAGATCCACATGCCGCTGAATTATCCTAACATCGGTCCTCGCGAGTCTTACCTCCTGCACCATGAGGAAATCGAATCTCTCGTGATCAACTATCCTACCATCAAGCGTGCACGCTTCTGGATGACCTTCGGACAGCAGTATCTGACTTACCTTGACGTGATCCAGAACATCGGAATGGCACGCATCGACGAGGTGGAATACGAGGCTCCACTGGCTGACGGCACTGGCAATGCAAAGGTAAAAATCGTTCCTCTGCAGTTCCTCAAGGCGGTATTGCCTAATCCTCAGGAGCTTGGAGAGAACTACGACGGCGAGACCAGCATCGGATGCCGCATCCGCGGACTCAAGGATGGTAAGGAACAGACTTACTATATATACAACAACTGCAAGCACCAGGATGCTTACAACGAGACTGGAATGCAGGGCGTAAGCTACACCACCGGCGTTCCTGCCATGATTGGAGCTATGATGTTCTGCAAGGGAATATGGTCTAAGCCTGGTGTTCACAATGTGGAAGAGTTTGATCCAGACCCATTCATGGAGCAGCTCAACAAGCAGGGACTGCCTTGGCACGAGATATTCAATGCGAATCTGGAAGTGGACTAAGTGTATAATTCATAGTTCATAATTCATAATTCATAATTCCTGAGTGTGGCTTACCACGACATTCTGATTCTAATATAGAAGAAAGGAATGTGACTACATAAGTCACACCCACACTCAACAGAAAGAAAGACAATGGCTAAAAAAGAAGAAATAGAGGATGTAAATCCTAAACTCAAAGCCCTTCAGGCTGCTCTCAGCAAGATAGAGAAAGACTTCGGAAAGGGCAGCATCATGAAGCTCGGCGACAATCATGTGGATAAAATTGACGTGATACCTACCGGTTCGTTCGGTCTTGACATAGCCCTCGGCGTCGGAGGTTACCCTCGCGGCAGAATCATCGAGATATATGGTCCGGAGTCTTCCGGTAAAACGACTCTCGCCATCCATGCTATTGCAGAGGTGCAGAAGCAAGGCGGCGTAGCAGCAATCATCGATGCTGAGCACGCTTTCGACAGTTTCTACGCTCAAGCGCTCGGCGTTGACATCAATGAGCTGTACATTTCCCAGCCAGACAACGGTGAGCAGGCTCTCCAGATTGCTGATCAGCTCATCTCTTCTTCTGCCATAGACCTCATCGTAATCGACTCTGTGGCAGCCCTTACTCCTAAGGCAGAAATCGAAGGAGACATGGGAGAAAACAAGGTGGGACTGCATGCAAGACTCATGTCGCAGGCTCTTCGCAAGATGACTTCCGTGATTTCAAAAACCAATACCACGTGTATCTTCATCAATCAGCTTCGTGAAAAGATAGGAATCACCTTCGGTAATCCTGAGACCACTACGGGCGGTAACGCTCTGAAGTTCTATGCTTCCGTGCGACTTGATATCCGCAAGTCTTCTGCCATCAAGAATGGTGAGGATGTAATCGGTAATCTTACCAAGGTAAAGGTGGTAAAGAACAAGGTAGCTCCTCCTTTCCGCCGTTGCGAATTTGACATCATGTTCGGTGAAGGAATCTGTAAAGTGGGTGAAATCCTTGACCTTGCAGTGGAGAAGAACATCGTGGCCAAGAGCGGTTCATGGTTCTCTTACGAAGGTTCCAAGCTGGCCCAGGGTCGCGATGCATCTCTCCAGGTGCTCAGAGACAATCCAGAACTCTGCGACGAACTGGAGGCAAAGCTTCGTGCCGCGATCGCTGAAGAAAACGCATAAGACTGCAGGCGGGATGCAACAATTCCCGCCTCAGCCTCTCCTTTCCATTATTTCCGTTTCGGTTTCTGCCATTACCGTTTCTACGGACGACAGCAGAAGCATCGGAATTTCAAGAGAATACAATTCCAACATTGCGTCAATGAGACGCACCTTGTAAAAAAATCTAATATTAAACCATTTAAAATCAAACAATGAAATCATTCCTTTTACTTTCCCTTACCCTGTTTGCCATGTCTGCAAATGCACAGACCAAGGCTGGCGGTATCTCTCCTGAGATGCTGCAGAAGATAGAGCAGAGCCAAAAGACTTGCAAGACACAGCAGGCTCTGAGAAATGCAATAGCTTCAAACAACATCAACAACCTTGCCAAGAACCCACAAAAGCAGGGTCCCGTTGACAATCATTTCAGCGTGGAGACCACAAGCCAGAGCATCCACAACCAGAAGTCTTCCGGACGCTGCTGGATGTTTACCAGCATGAATGTGCTCCGTTCTGACTTCGCTCGTCAGCACAAAGACACCCTCGCAGTGGAGTTCTCACACGACTACACCTTCTTCTTCGACCAGCTGGAGAAGTCAAATCTCTTCCTGCAGGGAGCGATCAACACAGCCAACAAGGACATCGAAGACCCGGAAGTGAAGTTCTTCTTCAAGGCTCCTCTCAATGACGGCGGCACGTTCTGCGGTATCATTGACCTCACTGCAAAGTACGGTCTCGTGCCAAAGTGCGTGATGCCAGAGACTTATCAGTCAGAAAACTCTCGTCTGCAGGGTCAGATCATCTCCACAAAGCTTCGCGAATTTGGCTTGGAGCTCCGCAAGATGGTGCAGGGCAAGAAGAAGCCAGCCACTATCGAAGCAAGAAAGACAGAGATGCTCGCTGAGGTTTACCGCATCCTCTCTATGACATTGGGCGAGCCTGTCAAGGAATTCAAGTATGCTCACCGCGACAAGACTGGCAAGATCATCGGTGAAGAGAAGACCTACACTCCACAGTCATTCTACAAGGAAGTGGCTGGCGACCCTATGATCGGCAAATACACCATGCTGATGAACGACCCACGTCACGATTATTACAAGGTATATGAGGTGCAGCACGACCGCCACGTCTATGATGGACACAACTGGCGCTACATCAACCTTCCGATGGAGGACATCGAAAAGATAGCTATCGCATCCCTGAAGGCCAACACCAAGATGTACAGCTCTTACGACCTTCCTCAGATGGACCGTGAAAGAGGTCTCATGGACGTAGATCTCTTCGACTACGCTACTCTCTTCAACACTACTTTCCCAATGAATAAGGCTGAGCGTATCTCTACATTCGAGAGCATGTCTGCACACGCCATGACACTCACAGCAGTGGATCTCGACAAGCAGGGCAACCCTCTCAAGTGGAAGGTGGAGAACAGTTGGGGCACCGCCCACGGTCAGAATGGCTGCGCTATCATGACAGAGCAGTGGTTCCGTGACAATATGTTCCGCCTTGTAGTGGACAAGAAGTACGTTCCTGCCGAAATCCTGAAGATCGAAAACGACAAGCCTATCATGGTGAAGTATGACGACCCTCTCTTCGGTTGCGACGAATAATACAATAAGTTGATGGTCAAAAATATGAAAATAATTCTGACCGCATACTTATAATTCTCAATAACATAGAGGTATATAGACCATAAGCAAGTCTATATACCTCTTTTCCGTTTTTGCAATCTCCATATTACAAAATCAAAGAAAAACACTAATTCCAAATCATTTTCTTCGGTATTTTCTTGCAAGTATTATGGAATAACTGTACTTTTGCAGTGTACTACAACATTAGTACACTGTTATAATGCCATCGAATCAATATTATTGGAGATTCAAAGCATCGACAACAGAATCACACAACGACACAAAAAGACAACGAAACGACAGAAACAATAACACTATAATATATAATTAAGGTATGATACAAATCGAAAACATGACATTTGCCTACGGAAAATCGAGGCACAATATCCACACCGACCTCAGCCTTTCGCTGAATGAGAACAAGATATATGGTCTGCTGGGAAAGAACGGAACCGGCAAATCCACCCTACTCTACCTCATCGCCGGACTGCTGAAACCGCAAATCGGAAGCATCAAAGCCGACGGGGTGAAGACCATAGAGCGCCGACAGGAGACGCTGGAAGACTTCTATATCATAAATGAGGAGTTCACTCTTCCGCCTATCAAACTGTCAGAATGGAGCGCATCGCTCGGCAGTTTCTACCCCAAGTATGACAATGAGACATTCAGAAGATGCCTCAATGAGTTTGACATCACGGGCAATCCTATCCTCACCAGCCTCTCTATGGGACAGCAGAAGAAAGTGATCATCAGCTTTGCCCTTGCCACCGGCGTCAAGCATCTGCTGATGGACGAGCCTACCAACGGACTCGACATACCGAGCAAGGCACAGTTCCGCAAGGTGGTGTCGAGCGCAATGAGCGATGACCGCGTGATTGTCATCTCAACGCATCAGGTGCACGACGTGGAATTTCTCATCGACCACATCATCATCATCGACAATGACCGCCTCCTGCTCAATGCTTCCAACGAGGAACTGACCCGCAAATACACATTCGACTTCAGAGCACCTGGAACACCGGATAGCGAAGTCATCTATCAGGAGCCTACCCTTCAGGGCAACGCCACGATAGCCCATCGCACCTCCAGCAATGACAAGGAGACGAATGTAAACATCGAATTATTGTTTAATGCAGCAATCAATCACAGATTATGAGAACCGTTTCCATTACATTAGCCCTTGTGGCATCCCTCGCATTGGTGCTCTTCAGTTCGTGCACCATCACAGTGAAGGAAAACAATTCAACGAAACTGTCTGGCGAAATCGTCAAAACCACACGTTCATGTGACCATTTCGACAGGATAAGCATAGGTGGCGGAATGGACGTGACATACATAGTGGACGACTCCTGCTATGTGGAAATCGAAGCCGACAAGGCATTGGATGCCAAGGTGTCAACAGAAGTGACTGACGGCATTCTGAATATCGCTCTCCTCCAAGTCTCGTTCGATGGGAATATCTTAGAGAATGACGACAAGCCCAAGGACAACTGGACCTTTACTTTCCACGGCATAAAGGATGCCATAGACACGGCTTTCGACTATGACATCAAAGTGACAGTCCACGCTCCGTACCTCAATGAGATACATTCTGCCGGTGCTATCGACTTTGAAGCACACAGAGTGAAGAGCCAAGGCGAGTTTTCCCTTAGGGCTTCCGGCAAGAGCGATATAGAAATCAAGCGCCTTGAGAGCAGGAAAGTAGAGTTTTCCACCTCCGGACTGAGCGATATTAAAGTCGGGATATACAATGCTGAAACAGTGGATATCCAGTCATCAGGCAAGAGTGACCTCGACATTTATTTCCGAAACTGCGGAAATGCCCACATCCTGGCATCAGGCGCTTGCGATGCTGAACTCAAAGGCTCCGTCAGAAATCTGACAAAAGACACCAGCGGCAGGGCGGACATCGACGACAGCTCACTCAGAATCAGCCAGGCAAAGGCAAAAAACGGCAAGGCAAACATCAACCACTAACAAACAAGCAATAGCGATATGATAAAGAAAATAATCCTCCACACCATCACCACAGAGAAGAAAAACATCTTCTTCTCCACCATGGTAATGGCAGCAATATTCCTGTTTTTCTCCACCATCTGCGCCGGAACATACACCGACCTCAGCAATACGCTGCGCATAAGCTACAGTGCAGCCATCACCATAGCAAACATAGCACTCTTCATCTGTATGGTCTTGAGCGCCAGCAAGATGATGAGTCCGCTCAAGACGCGCGCCTCTTCCATCCAGTTTCTCATGCTTCCTGCAAACAACAGGGACAAGTTCATCGCCCGATGGATAATCGGAGTGGTAGGCTATTCGCTGATGTTCCTCTGCGCCCTCATCATGGCTGACGTGGTACAGGCAATCTATAACATCTGCCTTCGCTTCACTACGGGGTCGCTGACATTGAGTTATTTCTCCGATGTCTTCGTTTCCAGTTTCAGTGATTACGACTACAGCAAGCCAGGCTACATTGTTCTGACCCACAGCATAGTGTCATTCCTTTGGTTCCATGCCGTATATACATTGGGCTCGACATTCTTCCGCAACATGTCATTCATCAAGACGACGCTGCTGCTCATCGGAGTGCTGATTCTCCTCTCCATCATTTTCACGAGCCTGATGCTGCCATTGGTTTATTCCAACAAGACATACTCAGTGCACCTTCTCGTCGATCCGGAGGTGATGGGCAACATCACGTTCTATCTCATTGCGTTCGGCACCATCATAGGAGCCTACTATTGGGCTTACCGCCGTTTCTGCAACAAGATGATAGCATAGGTCATACAGATTACTTTTTTAGTTATTAGTTTGAAAATGAGGAGTTAAGGAAGTGCTCTTACCGGGCACTTACCTTGACATCCTTGAAAGAAATTGCATACTATGTTTACACAAGACAGACCGATATATCTGCAAATGGCTGACCGAATGATGGATGAAATCCTTGCCGGCACCTATTCCGACGACATGAGGATACCGTCTGTGAGAGAATATGGAACGCTGTTACAGGTAAATACCAACACCGCCGTGAAATGCTACGAGCAACTTTCGCGCGACGGCATCATCTATCAGCGGCGCGGCATGGGCTACTACGTCACCGCTGGAGCCCGCGACCGCATCATGGCGCACCGCAAGGAGGTTTTCTTCAATGAGACCTGTCCGCAACTGAAACGCGACATGACGCTGCTCGGCATCAGCAAAGAGGAGTTTATGCAGAGGATGGAAAGCCTGTAAAGCGTATTCCCAGACTCCACTTGTCAAAAAGAATCAAATATTGAGAAATCAACATCATTATGCGGTAAAAACAGAATTATATTTTGTTTTTACCGCAAAAAGTATATACCTTTGCAGACGAAATACTATACAGGGTAATCAATAACGACAAAAAACATGACAGACAACGCAAGAAATCCAAAGATAATATTCTTCGACATCGACGGCACACTGGTGTCTTTCCAGACGCATCGCGTGCCTCAATCCGCCATACAAGCCATACATAGGATAAGGGAGAAAGGCGTGGAGGTATGGATTGCCACCGGACGACCTATCCCTTTCATCGACAATCTCGGCGAACTGGAATATGATGGCATCATATCAGTTAACGGCGCCCACTGCCAGAAGAAGGACGGCACCGTCATATTCTCCCGCCCCGTGGAGCAGGAGGACGTGGAACGCATGATAGAAGAGCAGAAAAAGACAGGAAAGGCAGTGGTGTACGCCGGCAATGACAAGGCCATACTCGTGGCTCCGAAAGGCATTCCAGACTCTGTGACTGACGTATTCGAACTGCTCGACGTCAAGCGACCGGAACTGCATGACTGTCAGGACGCTCTATCATTCCAGGTGATGCAGGTAATCGCCTTCTTCACTGAGGCAGAAAGCCAGCATATCATGACGGACATACTGCGCCACTGCAATGAAAACCGCTGGCATCCCGACTTTGCCGACTGCGTGGCAAGCGGCACAGACAAGGCTTCCGGCATTGATGCCGTGATACGCCATTACGGTTTCGACCTTGCCGACACGATGGCTTTCGGCGATGGCGGCAACGACATCAGCATGATACGCCATGCCGGCACAGGAGTGGCTATGGGCAATGCCAGCGACATGGTGAAGGCTTCTGCCGACATCGTCACCACTACCGTGGATGACAACGGCGTGGCAAACATCCTCAACAGTCTGTATCTTTGATTCCATAGCGCAATTCGGTTGATTTTTTATTGCATTCAACAAAACCACTAAACAACCAGATTACCAAACAACGAGAACAGTTCTTCGCCAAACAAGCAGGGCAAAAATTGTCCGATTTTTCCACAATCGCCACAAGATGCTTTTACCCCTCTGTAACATTCTGACATTCAATAGATTGCAAAAGCATAATTTTCACCCTCTAAAAGCATAGATATTACAGTCCAAAAGCATAGATATTACGCCGCGATAACTAAGCTATTGCATCGCAATATCATCGCTCCCACTCTGTAAAAGCAAAGACATCGCCTTTTTGTTCCATTTTTCCGCATTTGCTTTCCCATTGCTTTCTCCATTCCATGAGCATCATTTTCCAGGCTTTTATCCATTCAATTCAGCAGAAACCGACAAATTGTCAGTGGTCTTTCCCCATATACCTTATTATATATAAATATGATGCACAAAAAATGTCAGTGTCATGTCACCCTCAACCATACCAAAGCAAATGGTCCACATACATTGGCACAGCCTTTGTAATAATGATTGCGAAGCCACGCTAAACGGAGCAATCCGTCGGGATGGCTATAACATAACAAGAATAATAACAAAATAAAAAATAAGAATCATGGGAAAGATTATTGGTATCGACCTCGGCACAACAAACTCTTGTGTTGCAGTATTTGAAGGCAATGAGCCTGTAGTAATCGCAAACTCTGAAGGTAAGCGTACTACGCCTTCTGTAATAGGCTTCGTAAAGGACGGCGAGCGCAAGGTAGGTGACCCTGCAAAGCGTCAGGCTATCACAAACCCTAAGAACACTATCTTCTCAATCAAGCGTTTCATGGGTGAGACTTTCGAGCAGTGCTCTAAGGAAATCACTCGCGTACCTTACACTGTAGTAAATGAAAACGGCTATCCACGTGTTGACATCGACGGTCGTAAATATACTCCTCAGGAGATTTCTGCCATGGTGCTCCAGAAGATGAAGAAGACAGCAGAAGACTATCTCGGTCAGGAAGTTACAGACGCAGTAATCACTGTACCTGCATATTTCTCCGACTCACAGCGTCAGGCTACCAAGGAGGCTGGACAGATTGCTGGACTCAACGTGCAGCGTATTGTCAACGAGCCTACCGCAGCTGCTCTCGCATACGGTGTAGATAAGGCTAACAAGGACATGAAGATTGCAGTATTCGACCTCGGTGGCGGTACTTTCGATATCTCAATCCTTGAGTTCGGTGGCGGCGTATTCGAAGTGCTCGCTACAAATGGTGACACTCACCTTGGCGGTGATGACTTCGATCAGGTAATCATCGACTGGCTCGCAAACGGCTTCAAGGCTGATGAAGGCATTGACCTCACAAAGGATCCAATGGCAATGCAGCGTCTGAAGGAGGCTGCCGAGAAGGCTAAGATTGAGCTTTCAAGTTCTTCTTCCACAGAAATCAACCTCCCTTACATCTCTGCTGAAGGTGGCGTGCCAAAGCACCTTGTAAAGACTCTCACACGTTCACAGTTCGAGCAGCTCGCTCACAACCTCATCCAGGCTTGTCTCGTACCTTGTCAGAATGCAATGCGTGACGCAGGTCTCTCAAACTCTGATATCGACGAAGTAATCCTCGTAGGTGGTTCAAGCCGTATTCCTGCCGTTCAGGAACTCGTGAAGAACTATTTCGGCAAGGAGCCTTCAAAGGGCGTAAACCCAGATGAGGTAGTAGCAGTAGGTGCTTGTATCCAGGGCGCTATCCTCAATAAGGAATCTGGTGTGGGCGACATCGTGCTCCTCGACGTTACACCTCTTACTCTCGGTATCGAGACAATGGGTGGCGTAATGACAAAGCTCATCGACGCTAACTCCACTATCCCTTGCAAGAAGTCAGAGACATTCTCTACAGCAGTAGATAATCAGACCGCAGTTACCATCCACGTACTCCAGGGAGAGCGTCCAATGGCTTCACAAAACAAGTCCATCGGTCAGTTCAACCTCGAAGGCATCGCTCCAGCACGCCGTGGTGTGCCACAGATTGAAGTAACATTCGATATCGACGCAAACGGTATCCTCAACGTATCTGCAAAGGATAAGGCTACCGGTAAGGAGCAGAAGATTCGCATCGAGGCATCTTCAGGTCTCTCAGAGGATGAAATCAACCGCATGAAAGCTGAGGCAGAAGCCAACGCAGAGGCTGATAAGAAGGAGCGTGAAAAGATTGACAAGCTCAATCAGGCAGACTCCATGATCTTCCAGACCGAGAACATGCTCAAGGAGCAGGGCGACAAACTTCCAGCAGATGTAAAGGCTGAGATGGAAGCTGCCATCCAGAAGCTCAAGGATGCCCACAAGGCACAGGATGTCGCTGCTATCGACGCTGCCATCGCAGAGCTCAACACTGTAGCCCAGAAGATGTATCAGGCAGGTGCACAGCCAGGCGCACAGCCAGGTCCTGACATGAACGGTGGCTGCAACAACGGCAACTGCAACAGCGGTCAGTCTTCTCAGAACGGTCCTGATGTCCAGGATGCTGACTTCGAGGAGGTTAAGTAATACCGAAAGGTAAACACATAATAAACAATAAGCAAAAGCGTGCAGCTCTGGTGAGTTGCACGCTTCTTGCGTTTATGGGTTTTTCTTGGTTCTTATTCCTTTGTTATACGCTTGTTTATCGCTTGTTTATCGCTTGTTTATCGCTTGTTTATCGCTTGTTTGCAGCACAACAAAAAAAAGTAGATAATATGGGACTTGTTCCTACCAATACATAAAGAAAAGGAGCAATGTCTGCATATCATTGCTGCAATCATCAGTATTATTAACCAAGTAAAGCCCATGTGTCATGATAGCTAAGATAATGAACCGGGGAGACTTTGGCGGTCTCGTCAACTATGCCCATAATGACAAGAGCCAAACCAAGCGTGCCAATCTGTTGGTTCACGAAGTGGAATGCATAAGGGACAACAAGTCTATTGCTGACAGCTTTTATGTTCAATCTGCCATACGTCCCAATCGCAAGAAACCAGTAAAGCATATAGCACTCTCGTTTTCTCCACGAGATACTGAGCGTTTTCCCGATAATGAAGAGGGCGACGCTCTTCTGGCAGAGTTTGCAAAGGAACGGTTAAATCTCATAGGTGCGTAATCCGACCGATACCCGTTCACCAATTCTGGTGATATCCGTTCAGTCCGTTGGTGATCTTCAGTATCGTTGGCAAAATTAATACTTTGGCGTACGATAATGCGCAGTTAAAATCTTGTTTGTCACATATGTTTTCTGCACACAATTAACTATCCCTATAAAAAGGCAGAATCTTGATAGACAATAGTATATAATCAAGAATCTGCCAGTTTTTAATACTCAAAGTCTAATCCTAACTCCCTATATTGCCACAAAACCTTTCTGCAAACGTTTGTTTCTAATTAAGATTCTAAAGTAAGGACATTTTCCATTTATTCTCAAATCCTTGCCATCATCACCTTTTCTAAACTTTACAATTTCAAATTGATCCGGATTGTACTTGTGAAGGAAGGTAATTGGTACTCCCATAAGACCATGATAGTCTTTAGGGATATCTTGAGTTTTATTAACATTAATTCCATTACAATTATCATATGTAGGATACTTGTCTTCGTTTCCTGCATATTCTTTCGTCAAAATGATATCTTCATGACGCTTGCTAAACTCAAGATTAGTGAGCCATAGACATCCATTTGTTGCAATTATTTTCTGACCAAGCTCGTTAATGCTGACCTCTGTTCCGTATTGGTCATAGTAATCCGGGACGATGAATCCAGAGATTCCTCGTCCCAGATTCACACCCAGCCATGCTTTGTTATTCTGAATCAAATTAAATATTTCTTTGTATGTTATGGCATTAACATTACCAATAACAAGGAACTTTTTGTTATACCTCACTATATGAGATATAAACTCTCTAAAGAGTGAAAAGGGAGGATTTGTTACCACAACGTCCGATTGTTGCAATAACGCAATACACTCCGCACTTCGGAAATCTCCATCACCTTGAAATGGTACGATGTTTACAGGCTTATCCTCTTCTCCCCCATATTCACAGTAGAAGGCTCTATCCCGAGGATTTGCCTCAAAGAGGTTATTATCTACATCTTTATAACAGGAAGCGATAAGTTTGCGAAGTCCTAATCTAATAAAATTATCTTTGAAAAAGCGATAGAAATTACTGACAAGAGGATCATCGCAATTGCAATAAACAACCTTACCCACAAAGCTATCAGGATAGTATTGCAACTCACGTTCTATATCACATAACTGTGTATAAAATTCGTCACTTTTTGATTTCTTCGCCTTTTGAAGAAGTTTATTTGTTGCTTGTCTTGTCATTTCTTACTGATTAATCTGATTCCATAAATCTCGTCCCAACATTTGAAGAGAAGTTTCAGCAATTTCAAACATTACATCAAACATCTTCTTGTTAGACCAACTTCTGCCATTGCCCTGAGTGTATATTGACGCTGCCTGTAGCATGATTGTTTTATCTTCATGCTTAACAAATCTATTTTTGCAGAGATTTGTATTGATAGGCATTCCGTAGTTTGCCGCAGTCAAACGATCTAATCGATTGAGCATACCAGAGTTATACTCTAAAGTGACAACTCTTCCGTCTGGACGAGTGACTTTAATCGTCTCAGTCAGAAAATTTGATCCTTCAAGAAACAGTACATAAGGAAAGTGAGATTCTGCCAGCATCATATTTGCAATCTCTGAGATATTTTTGTGAGAGCGTTCTATTGCATTGCCTGCAGCCATGAGGTCTTGATCTTTTTTTTTACCGACAAGTTCCCCCTTCTCAATATTCTCGATGTCTTTGCCCTGATGCTTGGCCTCAGAAACAAGAATGATGCGCCACTTATCATTATCGTCTTGAACCTCAATAATACCACCATCAGGTATAATGCTTGCGTTCTCAACAAATAATGTCTGTCCTAAGTATGAATCTATCTTCTTAAGTGCATCATTAATCTCTTTCTTTTCTACACTCTGACGAAATCTGAAGTTAAGTTGTGGATATTTGATTTTCAAACTCTCTAATACAGCAAGCTGGACATCGCCAGTTGCTTTATCATGCTTTTGAGCTTCTTCTCCAAAAATACCAACAACCCCTTGGCTTTTTCTATGTTGTGCCGTTAGTCTATATGATTGATTCTTTTTTGCCATATATCTTGTATGTTTAATAATTTCTAATAATTCTCAAAGTCTAAGAAGTCACTTAATGGACGTATCTTTGCTCTGTATGTATTTATCCTTTCTTTAATATTACTTGGTATCTTAAATTGAGACAATTCGTGGTTGTCGAACTTCAGAACAATATAATACGTTGCATGAGAAGGAGAGAAGCCATGTTGTTCCAAGGTTTCTTTAGTCCATATTTGGAAGCAACCTTTTTGCTTTAATCGGAAAATCTGACAATCAACACCTCCAGTATGGAGCAGTACATATTCCATCCGTTCAAAGCCAGGCGTAACACAGAGTGAACCTTGGGATTCCCCCGCACGAAGATAACATATACCAGTTTCAATCATTTTGGTTTTCGTATCTCGCTTTGCATGATTCACCATTACCATAACCTCTTCTGGATTTTCAGTCATATGTTTATGAATTTCAATTGATCGACCCAAATCTTCAATTTCGTGTTTTCTTCTTATACCTAAGTCAAGAAATTCGGATTTTTGGTCGATTCCAATGAATTTTCTTCCAAGCAAGTTTGCCGCTATTCCTGTAGTACAACTTCCTGCAAATGGGTCAAGAACAGTTTCACCTGCCTTAGTTGATGCAAGAATAATTCTATACAAAAGACGAAGGGGCTTCTGTGTGGGATGTTTGCCACATGTCTTTTCCCACATACCTACAGTAGGAAGTTTCCAAACATCTGGCATTAACACGCCTCCATTCAATTGCTTCATCAACTCATAATTGAAATAATGCTTTGATTTCGGATTCTTCCTTGCCCATATAATATATTCAGACGAGAAATTAAAGTGCAGTTCTCCCCAAGTAGGAGTCGGATCAGATTTTTGCCATGTTATTATATTAATTATCTGAAACCCGGCATTTTTAAGACACTTCTCAACTGAGTATATATTATGGAATGTACCACATGCCCAAATCGTTCCATTATCCTTTAATAAAGGACGACATGCATCAATCCACTCTTGATTGAAATTATCAATTTCATCAATGGAATTGGCTTTGTCCCATTCTCCCTTGTCAACAGAAACCATACGACTTCCTTGTATTTTCTTGCCACCATTCGAGAGAAAATAGGGAGGGTCTGCAAATATTACATCAACCTGTTGTCCAAGCAGACCTAATATTTGTGCAGAATTGCCATTGTATAGACAAAAGTGATTGTCCTTTGACTGAAAATACATACTTTAATGTCTTTGAATATGAGATTCTAATTTGGAAAGATAATCTTTGAGAAAAATATCAACAAATACTTCATAAGGCTTTGATTTTGATAAATCGGCCTTCTCCAAATGTTTATTGAAATAATCCAATAAGGATTTATCAGCATCTACCATAATAGAATGGCGATTTTCTTCAATACATACTCTTCCTGTAGTTCCAGATCCAGCAAAGAAATCAAGAACTAAAGATCCTTCATAAGAAAGAGCCCGAACAAACCGTCGAATAATTTCTGCAGGTTTCTGAGTTGGATGACCGACTCTCTCAGAAGAATTACCATTAAGACGACCTATTTCCCACACGTTAGTAGGATTTTTACCTTTTTCAATATTTTCAGGAATAAGACGCTTGTCTTTTAGAGCAACCTTCTTAGCTTCCTTATCATACGGAATACGTACAGAGTCAAGATCAAAATAGTATTTTTTTGTTTTTGATAACCAAATCGCTTCCTCATGTCTATTGGCAAAGTAACGATGTGCACTCATGCCATTTTTATAATGCCAAATAATGAGATTGATAAGTCTTAGTTTCGTATTATGACGAGCATAATGAAGGATTTCTAAAAGATCTCCCTGTTTAAGGTCTTGAAATTGGAATCCTCCAAAGATAACACAGTTGCCATTGTCAGACATGACGCGATAGATTTCGTCAATCCACTGTTTGGCCCAGTCAAGATAATTAGGGAATCTATCCCAGTATTCTAAGTCAAGATTATACGGAGGGTCAACCAGTACTAATTGCACAGAGTTATCTGGCAAATTTCTAAGAAAACGAATAGCATCCTTTATATATATTGCATGATATGTCTTGTCAAACTCTGTAACATGCACAGCTGTGCTGTGCTCTATTCCATCACGCCTTTGCTGGACTATAGTACGCAAACCGCTATTATTATGAGACTTATTGGTCATATTATTGACAAAAATATTATGTTAGGCGTTTTTCAAAACTATAGAATCAGGGGTATGAAGTGCCTCAAATCGAACTAAATCATTCAAGTTTACTTCTAAAATCTGAGCAATCTTCATAAGTGTTTCCAGCGAAGGCTGTGCACATTGTTACCCCCCCCGCTAATGGTTTGCCTGATCTCTTCGTATTTGTTCAGCTAACCATTTATTCTGCAGATTCTTTTCTGCAAGAACAACCTTTATGCAATTGAGATTCTTGTTATCGTTTACCATGATTTTGTTTTTTTGTTTTGCAAAGATAACAAATTTGATTGTAAGCTGTTTCTTTTTTTGATATCTCGTGCAAAATTAACACAAATTATTAAGAAACACAAATATTTTTCTGTATTTTTGTAACAGAGATACGATTTACCGGTGTTTCCTTTTGGTTATTCAAGTAAAAAACTACAGATTATGGCACTTTGAAACAAATGAAATGACGATAAGAAGACGTGAAGGGGAAAGAAAATCCCCGGCACTCTTGGGGAATGTCGGGGATTTTCGGAAAATATGATACGGGGAAATGGTTATTCCCACTCGATTGTTGAAGGTGGCTTTGAGGAGATGTCATAGCATACGCGGTTGACTCCCTTCACCTTATTTATTATCTCTGTAGATACCTTTGCCATGAAGTCGTATGGGAGGTGTGCCCAGTCGGCTGTCATTGCATCGGTAGATGTTACTGCACGGAGAGCTACCGGATGCTCATAGGTGCGTTCATCGCCCATTACGCCTACGCTACGAACGGTGGAAAGGAGCACTGTGCCTGCCTGCCATATCTGGTCATAGAGAGATACCTCTATCTCGCCATTGTTCATATCGGCTGGCACTCCTGCAGCGAGGACGGCACGCGCCTGCTCTCCGCTGAGCTTTGTCTTGTACTCACGAAGTCCGCGGATATAGATGTCGTCGGCATCCTGAAGGATACGTACCTTCTCAGGAGTGATGTCGCCGAGAATACGCACTGCGAGACCTGGTCCTGGGAATGGATGACGAGTGATGAGATGCTCTGGCATTCCCATTGAGCGTCCTACTCTACGCACTTCATCCTTGAAGAGCCATTTGAGCGGTTCGCAGAGAGAGAGGTGCATTTCCTTTGGAAGACCGCCCACATTATGGTGTGATTTGATTACCTTACCTGTGATATTGAGACTCTCGATGCGGTCTGGATAGATGGTACCCTGTGCAAGCCACTTGGCATCCTTGATTTTCTTTGCCTCTGCATTGAATACTTCCACGAAGTCGCGTCCGATAATCTTACGCTTCTGCTCTGGGTCAGAGACACCTGCAAGGTCAGCAAAGAATTTCTCACTGGCATCTACTCCTATCACATTAAGTCCGAGACACTTGTAATCTTCCATCACATCACGGAACTCATTCTTGCGAAGCATACCGTGATCCACGAAGATACAAGTGAGGCGATCACCGATAGCCTTGCTGAGAAGCACTGCTGCCACGCTGGAATCTACGCCACCTGAGAGTCCGAGAATTACGCGATCGTCGCCCACTTGCTCACGAAGTTCCTTGACTGTAGTCTCTACGAATGAGTCAGCGCTCCAGTTTTGCTTGCTTCCGCAAATATCCACTACGAAATTCTTGAGCAGGAGTGAGCCCTGAACAGAATGGAATACTTCTGGATGGAACTGTACAGCCCACACGCCTTTAGCAGAAGGTACTCCAGCAACCGTCTTTCCTGCAGGAAGATAGTATGCGGCATTGCTGACAGACTGTGTAGAAGCAATAACCTCTGCGCCAGTAGGAATGCGAGTGATGGTGTCGCCATGTGACATCCACACCTGTGAGTTGTCATCGAAGCCACGGAAGAGTGGATTCTCCTTATTTATAGTAACGAGGTTCTGACGACCGTACTCACGCGAGCCAGCAGGCTCCACATTGCCACCATTGGTATAAGCCATGTACTGCGCACCGTAACAGATGCCGAGAACCGGCAGGCGACCTACGAAGCGTGAGATATCGACCTTGAATGCCTCAGGGTCATAAACCGAATAAGGAGAGCCGGAGAGGATGACGCCTATTACGTCGGAATCATCTTCCGGATACTTATTGTATGGCATTATCTCACAGAATGTGTCCATCTCACGCACGCGACGTCCGATGAGCTGTGTGGTCTGACTGCCAAAGTCTAAGATGATGATTTTTTGCATTTTGTCGCTTTATAGTTGTTATAGAAGTTTCAAATTCCATAGAGCATCATGCTCTGAGAGCCTCGGCTTGCCGTTCTGCCAAGTCGAGAGTGTCGAGTTTTCCCACATCGAGCAACTGGAGATTATCCACAGCCATGCCTCTAATGTCAAACTTGTCACAGTTTTCCAGATAGAAATCCATGATGGGGAAGCGTTCGGGATATGACTGCATTGCACTGATAAGCTTTGGCGAGAGGACGTGGATGCCTGAAAAAGCATACATACGGCATTGCTCCGGATTGAGACCTGGGAAAGGTGACCGCACCTCTCCGGTGGCTATATTGGTCCAGCCCACGAGCCTCATATCGTCATTGAAGAGCAGATATCGCTGGGTCTTTCGCTGGGAAACGATGAGCGTAGCGTCATGCAGGGGGGCATCATAGACGGACTGCAGGTCGAGATTGCTGAGGATGTCGCAGTTGTGTATCAGTACCGGAGCATCATGATCGAAGAGCGGTGCCGCCTTTCTCACGCCGCCACCGGTCTCAAGAAGCCGTGAAGTCTCGTCAGAAATGGAGATTGAGAGATGAGGATTGGCTTTCTGATAGATACTGAGGAAATTACGTATCTGCCCTGCCTTATGATGCACATTGACCACGAAATGCGTAACTCCCACGCTCATAAGCCTTTCCATGACAATCTGCAGCAGAGGTCTGTCCCCTACCGGCACCATTGCCTTCGGCATTACATCAGTCAGCGGCTTGAGTCTTGTGCCCATACCAGCTGCAAAAATCATCGCTTGCTTCATCTCTTGTTGTAGTCCCTCTGTCTGCTCACCGTCTGCAAAGGTAAGAAATTATTTCCGAATATATACTATCTTTTATTACTTTTTATAAAATAAAATAACATGAGGGCGATTTTGGCTGGCACGCGCACAAATATATAAGGAAAGATTTGGTTATTTGGAGAAAAGTGATTAACTTTGCACCCCGAAAAAAGAGCATACTTTTAAAAACGCAGGGTTTGCAATTATTTGCACCACCAATTTATTTATCAGATCATTTTTTATTCACAGGAAATGAGTGACGCTGCACAGTAAATCCGTAGCGCGTTTTATTTCACATCATCTTTTTCAAGACCAAAAAAATTATACCTCAACGATGAAGAAATCAATCTATGATATGCTAAGTCGTAAAGGCATACTTCCAATCAGCATGCTTACTGCGTACGATTATAATACCGCACGCACCGTGGACGAAGCAGGAATCGACATGATTCTCGTGGGAGACTCATTAGGCAACGTGATGTTGGGCTATGAGAACACCCTTTCTGTCACTGTAGAAGACATGATACATCATGGCAAAGCCGTTTGCCGTGGCGCTAAGAATGCCATTGTAGTAATCGACATGCCTTTCATGTCATACCAGACTTCCGTGGAGGAAGCCGTGACTAATGCCGGAAGAATATTAAAGGAGACAAACTGTCAGGCTGTCAAGATGGAAGGCGGAGCGGAATATGCCGACCGCATCAAGGCCATTACACAGGCTGGAATACCTGTAGTGGCACATATCGGCCTCACTCCCCAGTCATTCAATATGCTCGGAGGCTTCAAGGTGCAGGGCAAGAGCCAAGCTGCAGCACAGAAGCTCATCGACGATGCAAAGGCGGTATCTGAGGCTGGAGCGTTCGCCATCACATTGGAATGCGTGCCGGCAGCCGTTGCAGACATTATCACAAAGAGCGTCCCATCCATCACTATCGGCATCGGTGCCGGCAACGGATGCGACGGTCAGGTGCTCGTTTATCAGGATATGCTCGGCTATACCGCAGGTTTCTCTCCAAAATTCCTTAAGAAATATGCCGACCTCCACTCCATCATGCTTGAAGCTTTCAAGCAATACAAGAGCGAAGTGGAAAGCCGCACATTCCCTTCTGCTGAGAACGCCTTTGCCATCAGCGATGAGGTGCTGGAGAAACTGTATTGATTATCACTCCAAGTAGATGGTCTGAATTACAACAATGATTTTGACCATCTACTTATCAATTTCCTTAGAAGAAGGAAAATAAACAACAGACCACAAAAACAACCAAACAAACAACTATGCAAGTAGTAAAGACCATAAAAGAAGTGAGAGAGATAGTTTCCGAATGGAGAAAGCAGGGACTGACTGTAGGTCTCGTGCCTACCATGGGATTCCTTCACGAAGGTCATCAGAGCCTCATCGAGAAATCCGTGAGCCAGAATGACCGTACCGTCGTTTCTGTATTCGTAAACCCTATTCAGTTTGGTCCTAACGAGGACCTTGAGGCTTACCCACGCGACATTGAGCACGACAAGGCTCTCGTGGAAAAAGCTGGCGGAAGCCTGATATTCCATCCGGAACCTGCAGAGATGTACCCTGGACATTTCACATCTTTCATCGACACCACAGAGACTACTGAACTGCTCTGCGGCGCTGTTCGCCCTATCCATTTCCGTGGTGTCTGCACCGTAGTGGGCAAACTCTTCAATATCGTATGCCCTGACCGCGCTTATTTCGGACAGAAAGATGCACAGCAACTTGCCACCATCCGCCGTTTCGTGCGCGATTTGAACTTCCCTCTTGAGATTGTTCCATGCCCTATAGTACGCGAAGCCGACGGACTTGCAAAGTCAAGCCGCAACACATACCTCAACCCAGAGGAGCGCAAGGCTGCACTTATCCTCTCAAAGAGTCTCAAGCTCGGTCGTGAGGCCATAGAGAAAGGCGAGAGAAATGCCAAGAAGATCATCGACATCATCAGTCAGAATCTTGCTACAGAGCCACTTGCACGCATCGACTATGTAGAGGTAGTGGACTTTGAGAACATCCAGAGAATTGAAACCATTGAGGGCGAGACACTTGTTGCCATCGCTGTATATATCGGCAAGACCCGCTTGATTGACAACTTTATCGTAAAATAAATGAATATTACACTCCTAAAAGCAAAGATACATCGCGCCGTTGTCACCCAGGCTGACCTCAACTATGTAGGCAGTGTCACCATCGACACTCGCCTGCTGGAGGAGTCTGGCATCATGGAATATGAGAAGGTGCAGATAGTTGATATCAACAATGGCAACCGATTTGAGACCTACACCATAGCAGGCGAAGAGGGTTCGGGCATAATCTGCCTCAACGGAGCCGCCGCCAAATGCGTCGATGTGGGCGACAAGGTAATCATTATGGCGTATGCAGACATGACTCCGGAGGAGGCTAAGCAGCACAAGCCTACCGTGCTTTTCGTCAATGAGAAGAACGAGATAGTGCGCAAAGCCAACTACGAGAAGCACGGACTGCTCTGCGACCAGGAATAACAGCCACTGTGCCAGCGCCATTCCCACGGCAATCCGCCACTGTGCCAGCCACGTTACTGGCTGGTTTTTCCTCCCACCCTCCTGATTAAAACAAGACCAATATGCTGAAAGACAAGACCATAGTACTCGGAGTGACCGGAAGCATAGCAGCATACAAGATTGCAAATCTCGCCTCTATGCTCGTCAAGCAGCATGCCAATGTCCATGTCATCATGACCCGGAATGCGTGCAATTTCATCACTCCCACCACTTTTGAGACTCTTACCGGAAACAAATGCCTCATTGACACCTTCGACCGGAACTTCGAGTTTCAGGTGGAACACGTGGCTCTTGCCAAGCGTGCCGACATTTTCCTCATTGCTCCTGCCACTGCCAATGTGATAGGAAAGATGGCTAACGGCATCTGTGACGATATGCTCACCACTACCGTCTTCGCCACAAAGGCACCATGTCTCATCTCTCCTGCCATGAATACGGGGATGTGGGAAAACCCTATTCTGCAGGATAATCTGGAAAAACTGAGGAAATACGGCTACAAGGTCATCCTCCCAGCGAGCGGTCGTCTTGCTTGCGGCGACACCGGCAGCGGCAAGATGCCTTCAGAAGACGTGCTGATGGAGCACATCCTGACGGAAATAGCTAAGGAGAAAGACCTTAAGGGCAAGAAGATACTCGTCTCTGCCGGTCCTACCCAGGAGTCTATCGACCCCGTAAGATACATCACCAACCATTCTTCTGGCAAGATGGGATATGCTATTGCTAAGATGGCACGCCTCCGCGGTGCTGATGTTACGCTGGTGTCCGGTCCTGTCAGCATCAAGGCTTTCGCTGGTATTGAGGTGATTTCCGTGAAGAGTGCACAGGATATGTATGATGCTGTTACTTCGCGGAGCCACGACAAGGACATTATAATAATGTGTAGCGCCGTGGCTGACTACACTCCAGCTTCCTATAGCGACCAGAAGATGAAGAAGAAGGACAGCGACCTCTCCATTCCTCTCTCTCGCACACAGGACATACTGAAGTATCTTGGCGAGCATAAGCCTGACCATCAGCTGCTGATAGGCTTCTCTATGGAAACCGAAAGCCTGATAGCCAACTCACGGGAGAAGCTCACCAAGAAGAATGCGGACATGATTTGTGCCAACTCCATCTGTGGCAATGAGACAGGATTTGCTGTAGATACAAACCGCGTCACACTCATCACACACGATGATGTGAAGGAACTGCCACTCTGCTCAAAGGAAGATACCGCCGACCTTATATTGGATAAAGCCGCAAGTCTTTAATGCCCATCATCCAAGAAGAGCCACCGTGTCAGCATTTCTTCATCCAAGAAGAGCCACCGTGTCAGTCGCGTCACCGGCTGATATACTAAAACCAACGAACAAAAAACAAACAACAACCTCCAAATATGACATTACTAATCGATATAGGCAACTCTACCGTAGTAGTCGCTGTAGCTGACAGCGACAAGAACATACGCCATACATGGAGATTGAAGACCTTGAAGGACGAGACCTCCAATTATTTCCGCAGTGAGATACGTGCTGGACTGACCAAGTATCGCATCGACATAAGCAGGATAGAGAGGATAATCATATCCTCAGTAGTGCCGGAAGTGAATGACGACATCACCCAGGCTCTGGCTGACATTATCAGCATTCAGCCTCATTTCTTCTGCCTTGACGATGCCATGCGCGTGATAGACATCAACATTGAGTCGCCTTCCCAATTGGGCAAGGACCGCCTTGCCGATGCTATCGGAGCCGCATCCACTTATGGCACGCCTGCCATCATCTTTGATATGGGAACAGCCACTACAGTGGGCGTGGTGGACGACAAGCGCGCTTTCATCGGTGGAATGATTATTCCTGGTGTCAAGACTTCTCTCAGAGCTTTGAGTACAAAGGCTTCACAGTTGCCTTGCATCACGATAGAGAAGCCCAGGCATTATGTCGGACGCAACACATTGGAGTGCATGCAGAGCGGTATTGTCTATGGCACAGCATCTATGGTGGATGGTATCATTGACAGGATATCAGCCAATTACGACAAGCCAGTGCATGTAGTTGCCACTGGTGGCATGGCCAAAAAGATTATTCCTGCTTGCAGTCACAAGATTGTTATTGATGAATATCTGCAGTTTAAAGGACTGTTGGAGGTAATTCATAAATTCATAATTCATAATTCATAATGCATAATTCATAATGCATAATGCATAATTCATAATGCATAATTCATAATTCACAATGCATAATACATAATGCATAATGCACAATGCATAATTCACAATGCATAATTTATAATGCATAATTCATATTTGCATTTCTTATTATATACATGACAAAAGAAGATCTGAGAATAATATTCATGGGAACGCCGGAGTTTGCAGTCGGCACCCTTTCCGCCCTCGTGGAGGGTGGATATAATGTAGTGGCTGTAGTGACCCAACCAGACAAGCCGGTAGGTCGTCACGGCAGTGTACTACAGCCTTCACAAGTGAAACAATACGCTTTGGCACATGACATCCCAGTCCTTCAACCAGTGAAGATGAAGGATCCCGACTTCGTGGAAACTTTGCGTTCCTACGATGCAGACCTGCAGGTAGTTGTGGCTTTCCGTATGCTTCCGGAGGTGGTTTGGGATATGCCACGCTTTGGCACATTCAATGTTCATGCTGCCCTGCTGCCACAATACCGCGGTGCAGCGCCAATAAACTGGGCTGTCATCAACGGAGAGACACAGACTGGCGTTACGACATTCTTCCTCGACCACGACATTGACACTGGAAGAATCATCCAGCAGAAGACTTTCGACATCCCTGACGATGCCAACGTAGAATATGTATATGACGGACTTATGCACCTCGGTGCCGAACTTGCCATCGAGACTGTGGATGCTATTATCGCAGGTGACGGCACTGTTGCTTCGCTTCCACAGGAAGAAATGATACCTGTAGGCACCACACTGCATAATGCCCCTAAGATATTCAAGGAGACTTGCGAGATAGACTGGACCAAGACAGCAAAGGAATGCCACGACTTTATCCGTGGTCTTTCTCCCGTTCCTGGCGCTTGGAGCAACGTGACATTGCCTGACGGACGTGAGACCGTAATGAAGATATACAAGGCACAAAAGACAGACCGCCAGAGCATTGCTATGACAAATGCGCAATATGACGCAAAGAAGCCACTGGTGCAGGTGGAGAAAAACCGCCTTTTCATCTCTGCTTCCGACTGCCAGATAGAAGTGCTTGAGGTGCAGATAAGCGGCAAGAAACGCATGGCAGCCAGGGATTTCGCCAATGGTTTGCGATAGATGCCACAAGTAAACGCCACTGTGCCAACGGCTTTTACCGTTGGTAAATAAAGACTACATGACAAGCAAAAGCCCCCACGACATGATTTCTCAGATGTCGTGGGGGCTTTTTGTGTCTTATACTGCCTCTGGCAGATACTTAGTTTGCAGCCTCAAATTCCTGAAGGAAGCGGGTATCATTCTCGGAGAACATACGCAAGTCGGAGACATGATACTTGAGGTTGGTGATACGCTCAATGCCGAGACCGAAGGCATATCCGGAATATACCTTTGAGTCGATACCGCAAAGCTCAAGTACATTAGGGTCAACCATACCGCAACCGAGGATTTCCACCCATCCGGTATGCTTGCAGAAACCGCAGCCCTTACCGCCACAGATATGGCATGAGATGTCCATTTCAGCAGAAGGCTCTGTGAATGGGAAGTAACTTGGGCGCAGACGAATCTTGGTGTCAGGACCGAACATCTCCTGTGCGAAGGTGAGCATCACCTGCTTCAGGTCGGTGAAAGATACGTTTTTGTCGATGTAAAGACCTTCCAACTGATGGAAGAAGCAGTGTGCACGGGCTGTGATAGCCTCGTTACGGAACACACGTCCCGGGCAGATGACACGGATAGGAGGCTGCCCCTGCTCCATGACACGAGCCTGAACGCTGGAAGTGTGCGAACGGAGGATGATGTTCTTTGTCACATCATTGAGCGGACTCTTCTCCACGAAGAAGGTGTCCTGCATATCGCGTGCAGGATGGTCAGCGGCAAAGTTCATCTTTGTGAATACATGAAGGTCGTCCTCCACCTCCGGACCGTCAGCCAACGTGAAGCCCATGCGCTGGAAAATCTCCACTATCTCATTCTTCACGATGGAGAGAGGGTGGCGAGTACCAAGGTTTACAGGGTAAGGAGTGCGGGTAAGGTCTATGTCATCAGAGATGGTTTCGGTGGTGGCAACAGCCTCTTTAAGTCCGTTGATTTTGTCGAGGGCAGCCTGCTTGAGCTGGTTGATCTTCACTCCCACTGCCTTTTTGTCCTCTGCAGGGACGTTGCGGAAGTCTGCCATAAGGGCATTTATCTCACCCTTCTTACTAAGATATTTCAGACGAAGAGCCTCTATTTCTTCAGCGTTGGAGGCTGTCAGCGCATTCACTTCTGCAAGAAGTGCATCTATTTTTTCTGTCAGCATAATTGATTCATTTCGAAATTTCACTGCAAAATTACTATTTTCTTTGGAAAATAAGGAATAAAATGAAAATAAAGTTGTACTTTTGCACAAAAATTGACCAATACCCCACAAAAGTCACTATGACAGAGTGGGATTAGGGAATTTAGTAAGCATAGATTTTTAGTTTTTATCTCAATGAGAAGAACCGTATTTTTCGCCTTCTTCGCCATCGTAATGATGATGACGGTAGGCACAGGATGCACAGAGAAAAAGGCTGCCTTGAACGACACGTTATCATCAGACTCTCTTCTCGCTGACACTTCAGATGCAGAAGACTCGCTGGAGACCATAATCTCGGAAGAGCCGATGCCGAAGGCCGCAGACGAGTTGTTTGACGACTTTTTCTTTAATTTTGCCGCCAACAGGCGTCTTCAGCGCGAGCGCATAGACTTTCCTCTGGCGGTAAACAGTTACGGTAAAATGACATCTGTCACCCAACGCCGTTGGAGGACAGAGCATTTCTTCATGCACCAGGGTTACTATACCCTCGTCTTCAACAACGCCCGACAGCTCGACATCGTAAAGGACACTACTGTGGGAAACGTCTATGTGGAGAGGATTTCTTTCGAGAAGAAGCAGGTGAAGAGATGGATTTTCCGTCGTATGCTCGGACTCTGGAAGATGCAGGGCGTGACATTGATGCCGCTTGCAAAGCATGAAGATGCGCATTTCCTGCATTTCTACGATGAATTCTCCACGGATTCCGTCACCCAGATGCATTCTCTTGCCGACCAGGTAAGCTTCTCTGGACCAGACCCTGACGATGATTTCTCAAGGATGACGGGCGAATTGATGCCGGAGCAGTGGCCTATGTTTGCGCCTTGGATGCCTTCCGGCACCATATATAATATACATTATGGTGAGAAACCATACAAGCCATCAAGCACCAGAGTGTTCGTCATCCGTGGCATTGCCAATGGGATGGAGACGGAAATGACTTTCAAAAAGCATAATGGCCACTGGCTTTTGGAGAAACTCAACACATAACATCTTCTTCCCCAGCCAAATGCCGGAGAAGGAAATAAGTGACGGTAAAAAAATAACTTGGTACGATTTGAGTGAAAAAATGTATCATATCAATATAAGGTTTCAACCTCATCTTTTTGGCTATTTTCTTCCCTCTCATCGGTCATATAGCCCGCTATACTCCCTCTTCGAGTGAAGAAAATATCTCAAAAATATGAGGCTCAAATCATACCAATTTATTTTTTCACCGTCACTAAGCGAATCGAAATCAAAGAAACAACGCCCATCTCTACTGTTGATGGGAATAAATGAAATGAACATGAAATACGAAAAAGACATAAAGGAAGCAGTCCGCGTGATGAAGCAAGGTGGAGTAATCCTCTATCCTACTGACACAGTGTGGGGTATAGGCTGTGATGCCACCAATCCGGAGGCTGTAAAGAGAATATATGAAATCAAGAAGCGTGATGATTCCAAGGCCATGATATGCCTCATCGACTCTGATTCGCGCATTTCACGCTATATCCGCAACGTGCCTGACGTGGCGTGGGACCTCTTCAATCTCGCTACCAAGCCTACCACCATCATCCTGGACGGTGCTCAGGGCCTTGCGCCAAACCTCATCGCTGAGGATGGCAGCATAGCAATGCGAATCACCCAGGAGGAGTTTTCCAAGGAATTATGCTACCGTATGCAGAAGCCTGTGGTCTCTACCAGCGCCAATATCAGCGGTGAACCGGCTGCGCAAAACTATCGCGATATATCTCCCGAACTGCTTGAGGCAGTGGATTATGTATGCCTTTCCCGCCGTAACGAGCACGAACCGCATACTCCTTCCAGCATCATAAAGCTCGCCATCGACGGCGGAGTGCAGATTATCAGGAAGTAAAAGCATGGTTGCCGCGCTGTCACCAGCCACTGTGCAGCCTGCTTTTAGGGCGGTTCTATAAATTAGCTTTGTTATATTTCGAGGCTGTTTTCGAGATCAAAGTGCAAGTGAGCGAAGGAGTTATGCGGTGCATAACGACTGAACGAACTTACGCTTTGAGCCGAAAAGAGACCGAAAGATAACAAAACGTCATATTCTAAATGACTTCTATAAAAAACGGTGGTAATTTATAGAACTGCCCTTTAGTCAATGCAACACTTCAAAAACGACCGTAATACCCCAGAAATGAAGATAGACAAGATCATAGAATGGAGACTGAAGAATATCTCGGACAAGAAGTTCACTCTTGTCCTGGCGTTCTTCGTAGGTATGTTTGCGGCTGTTGCGGCATTCATACTCCATTTCTGCATTTCCCTGATACAGCATCTGCTGACGTCAGAGTTTGACATAAAGACATACAACTGGCTCTATCTCGTATTCCCGATAGTAGGTATCTGGCTCACTTCCCTATTCGTGAAATATGTGGTAAGAGACAATATCTCGCATGGTATCACGCGAATACTCTATGCCATCAGCACCAAGGAGAGCCGACTTCGTGCCCACAACTGCTGGTCGTCTGTCATTGCATCCGCCATTACCATCGGCTTTGGTGGTTCGGTAGGTGCCGAGGCTCCTATCGTATTGACCGGTTCCAGCATAGCGAGTAACCTCGGACAACTGTTCCGTCTCAACAACAGGACGCTGATGCTCCTTGTGGGCTGCGGTGCCGCCGCTGCCATAGCGGGCATCTTCAAGGCCCCTATTGCCGGACTTGTATTCACCATCGAGGTACTGATGATCGACCTTACGATGATGAGTATCTCGCCAATCCTCATAGCATCCGTCACTGCCACCTGCTTTGCGTATATCTTCATGGGTGACAACAAGTTGTTCACCTTTACCCTGGATGACCCGTGGCTCGTGGAGAGAGTACCGGTAGGAATACTTCTCGGCATCTTCTGCGGACTCGTGTCACTATACTTTATGCGTATGATGACAGCGTGCGAAGGCGTGTTTGGCAAACTGAAAGACCATAGATATGGCAAGCTTGCCCTCGGTGGCGTAATCCTCAGCACGCTTATTTTCCTTTTCCCATCGCTCTACGGTGAGGGATACAAGGATATAAACATACTGCTCGGAGGCAACAATCAGGACGATTGGGATGCCATAATGAATGGTTCGCTCTTCTATGGACATGAGTCTCTGCTCATAGTATATGTAGGAATGGTGGTCATCACCAAGGCTTTTGCCACTGCTTCCACCAATGGCGGCGGCGGATGTGGCGGTACCTTCGCTCCATCATTGTTTATCGGAGCCTTTGCCGGCTTCTTCTTTGCCCGTATATGGAACATTTACGGACTCGGAGTTTATTTCCCGGAGAAGAACGCCGCATTGCTGGGAATGGCTGGAGTGATGTCCGGCGTGATGCACGCACCGCTGACAGGCATCTTCCTTATCGCCGAACTGACAGCGGGATATGACCTCTTCATGCCGCTTATGATCGTGGCAGTGAGCTCTTATCTTACCATCCTCGTCTTTGAGCCGCACAGTATCTATGGTATGCGATTGGCCCGCCAGGGCAAACTCATCACCCATCATACTGACCGTGCGGTACTTACATTGATGAGCCTTGACAGTGTCATTGAGCGTTCCTACATCAGTGTGGACAAGGATATGGAGCTCGGACAGTTGGTTCATTCGCTGAGCAAGAGTGGCAATTCCCTGCTTCCAGTGCTCGATGGAGCCGGTAATCTCCTCGGTGAGATAGACATCAACAAATTGCGCCACATCGTTTTCCGCACCGAATTATATCATCATTTCCGTGTCTCCCAACTCATGACCGACCCTCCTGCCCGCCTTCGTATGGGCGATCCGATGGAGGACGTGATGAAAGCGTTCGACAAGCATCATGCAAGTCAGTTGCCTGTGATGGATGACAACAACCATCTTATCGGCTATGTGTCTCGCAGTCACGTATATGCACAGTATCGGAAGATGGTGGCAGATATGAGTACTGATTAGTTGTCTGGTTGTTTTGTTGTTTTGTTGAATGCAACAACATTCCAAACAACAAAACAACCAAACAACAAAACAACCAAACAACAAACCAACAATGAAAATCACAATAATAGGTTCTGGCAATGTTGCTACCCATCTCGCTCTCCGACTTAAGAACATTGGAGATCAGATAGAGCAGGTGTATAGTCCGCATCCGGCTCATGCTGAAGCTCTTGCCCATAAAACAGGTTGCGAGGCAGTGACATCCGTCGATGCAATCAATGATGACTCCGACATTTATCTCTTCTCCATAAAGGATGATGCCCTGCCAGTGGTGGCAAAGGAGGTGGAAAACCATATAGGAAAGACTCACAAGCATATCTTTATCCATACCGCAGGAAGCGTACCGATGGACGTATTCAGCGGTATTACGGATTGCTATGGCGTGATTTATCCCATGCAGACATTCTCTAAGGACAGAGCAGTCGATTTCGTAAAGATACCTTGCTTCATAGAGGCATCGGACTGTTCCGACACCTTATCTATAATAGAGGGCATGGCAAAGCGTATTTCAGCGAAGGTGCAGCATGTAGATAGCGAGAAGAGAAAGCGCCTGCATCTTGCTGCTGTCTTTGCAAATAATTTCACAAACCATTGCTACCGCCTTGCCGAGAAGATGCTTGAGGGCACTGATGTCCCATTGAGCATGTATCTTCCATTGATAGAAGAGACCGCCAACAAGGTGAGAGAGATGTCTCCCCGCGATGCGCAGACGGGTCCGATGGTAAGAAATGACGTCACTGTGATGGAGCGGCAGCTCGCTCTTATCCCTGATGAACGGACCAGAAAACTTTACCGTCTGATGGCAGAAAGCATTCATGAAGACTCCAAAATGTAGGGGTTGGCATAGGTTTTTATCCAAAATAATGCCTAAAAAGCACCTGAAAAATCCATTATAGTGCCGCTATTTGCATTTTTCAGGTGTTTTTTCCCCTGTTTTTGGGTTATTTCAACCACTTTTTCGCGTTAAAATAACATAAAACAGAAAAGTGATTTTCATGTTCCATAATGGCATTTTTCATCAGGAACATATTGATTACCAATAATATAGATACGACAAATTTAAGGTGGAATATGGGTGGAATTATAAGAAGTTCCACCCATATTCCACCCTAAATTCCACCACTTCTATCCCTTTGATTATCAGATAGTTAATGTCGCATGGGTGGAAGGTGGAATTTCAGGCGAGGATTTTTATTTTTTTGAAAACTGTGAGGATTGCCCGGTAACGCGGGCAACACAGTGGCGGATTTGCAATAGCTATGCTTTTACAGTGTAATAGCTATGCTTTTACAGTGTAATAACTATGCTTTTACAATGCAATAGCTATGCTTTTACATTGCTATGACTGATTGACTGTCAAAGGAAGCGACTGAACATCTCCTTATAATATGCAGTTTTCTTATCGAGTGAGAGGGGATAGGCACGCGATGAGGACGGCAGACGATAGAGACAGAGGCGTGATGGGAGGTCAGGTCGGTGCGGTATCTCGACATAATGCCCCACTTTTGGCATCTCAGGGATGGAAAGCGTGTCACAAATGGTACGGGTGGCTTTCTCGCCTGTCGTGACGATGACTCGGCATTGCGGTATTCTGCGAAGCAGAGCGATGATGTCCGTTGGCACCACCACTTCGAGAAACTTGTCTGAAGCATTGTCTTGCAGTCTGCGAACAGCCGTTGCCGTGTCATAGAATCCTATGCCTTTATTCTCCAAGAAGCGCACTATCTCTTCCAGGCGGAAGGTCTTGTTGGCTTCATCCACAAAGTGATTCCTGTCTCCAAAGAAGGCGAGTCCCTCTATTCTCCAGTGGTCATTGATATAATTAGGGTAGAAGAAATCACAGCACCAGCGCTTTCTCGGCGGTGGGAAACTACCGAGGAACAGCACTTTACATGCTTCAGGCAGGAATGGATGCAAAGGGTGATACTCTATTCCATCTCTTGATTTGGCTATGTTTTCTTCGTTCAGATAATTCTTTGGCATGGTCTTATGATTGTTACAGCAAGGGGAAATGGGCGAAACCGGGAATGGAATGTAGCTAAAGCTTTGTCATAGTCTGCAATTCTTTCTCCAGATCGGCTTTGTCTATTGCATACAGTTTTGGAGTGATACAGTTGGGATATTTATTCCAGAATGGAGAGATGGAGCCGTACCACTGCAATGACTTTATCGGGAAACACTGGCGCAACAGAGTATTGAGCTCCCTTACTCTGGTGGATGCTGCCTGCATCACGCATACTCTGCCGTCATTCAGTTCTGCCACGGCTATGAAATGAGGCTTCAGTTTCTCACGTTTCATCTTCCGTTCCTTCGCTTTCTGCTCAGCCATAGCCGAACCGGTCAACGCTCTATGAGACACGGAGAGATGGTAACCGAAGCGGGCATTGAGGTCATTCATTATCTTCCGGAACACTTCTCCATGAACTGATGTGTCCTTTATGCCTGATGATACTATATAATAATGTATCATCTCATGGAGCAATGTGTCGATTATGTCAGACTCCTCCATATCGTATCTGATGCTGATACGGATATGGAAACCAGAATAGACCGGTTTTCCCAGCACGTTTCTCTTGTTAAAACAGAATCTTCCGAGAAAAGTACTGGCAGTGCTCAGCAGTATTTCTATTGGCTTCAGCTTGCCTTCGAAGCACTGGTCGTTGAGGTATGTGAATTGCTTTTGCAGATATTCTACAGTAGGGCGCATTACTATAATTGTTTTATTTGGCTTTATATCAAATGCAAAGTTACTGCAATAATTCCGTATTTGCAAACGATCCCCACTGCAACTTGTAAAAAAACAAGCAGGAATACTATGATAATCGAATAATTATCCGTACCTTTGTCATTGAAAAAGAAAAGATTATTACACTCATGATGCACTACAAGATATACGACGACATGGCTCCCTGGAGCGAGGAAAGGATGCAGATGGAACTGTCACTGGTCAGCGAACAGCGCCGCGAGAAGGTGATGAAGATGCGGAATGCTGCCACCAGACAGCAGAGCCTCACGGCTTACCGTCTGCTCCAGGATATGCTATGCGAGACTTACGGCATCACGGAGTCGCCCATATTCTGCACCCTTGACAATGGCAAACCTGTCATTTTAGGGCACGAAGACATTCATTTCAATATCTCACATTGCAGGAACGGCGTTGCCTGCGCCATAAGCGACGATCCGGTGGGCATAGACATAGAAGGTATTCCGCAGACGGTGAAGGAGACTCTTGCGGAATATATCTTCAATGATTACGAACTCGAGATGATCAGGCAGTCCCCCACTCCATCTGTCATCTTCACGAGATTGTGGACCATGAAGGAAGCCGTGGTGAAGCTTTCAGGGCGTGGCATCACCGGCAAAGAGCAACTCCGACCGCTCCTTCTGCCACTCTATGAGAACGACAGCCATTGGATATTCCATCATATCGAGAAACCGGAGCTGGGCTATGTCTGCACTATTGCCGAGGATAGCCAGAACTATAAATGAGCCATTGTCTGGGGGAAAACGCTCAACTTTAGCAAGCATCAAATGCCCCTCAGTCCCCACAGTCGTGGGGAAGCCAAAAACATCAATATAGAAAAACAAAGAAAAAATAGAAAAAAAATATATTTCTTTATTTTTATTTATTCCTTATTTCCGCAGCATTATACTTTAACGTTTTTTATAAGTACCTGAGCAACAAAAAGTTGCTCAGGATTTTACCATGTCAGAAATTTCACTTATCTTAGTGTCGCCAAAAAACAGATAAAAACTCTGAATGACATGGCAAAAGTACAAATAAAATCCGAGAAACTCACTCCTTTTGGAGGAAT
>CAKQPF010000019.1 GCA_934256705.1 uncultured Prevotella sp. | reverse complement strand
AGCTATACAATTCCCGCTATTAGGGCTTGTTAGGGACTTGCACCCATTAGAATAAGCTCATGCCGAGCATACCGACAATGCGGGGCAGAAGAAATGGATCTTCTGTCCCGCATATTATATTATGTTTGGTAATTGCTGAAATAGGTTCACCGTTTCAGCCTACAGGAAAGATGGTTATCCTACCTCTATCTGGCGCTGAACCTTCTTCTCGTCATCCTTGCTGATGACCTTAGGCATGGTGATGGTCAGGACACCATTCTCTACCTTTGCGGTAATCTCTTCCTTTACGATGTCATCAGGAAGTTCGTAGGTCTGCTGATAGTTTGAGTAGTTGAACTCACGACGGAGATAATGCTCCTTGTGTTCCTCTTTACTCTCTTCCTTGTGCTCAAGCTTATTCTCAATAGCGATTTCGAGATTGCCATCAGCATTGATGGATACTCTGCAGAATTCCTTCTTGATGCCTGGCACTGCCATTTCCATGGTGTAGGTCTTCACGTCTTCCTTCACGTTGACAGCTGGAGCTGTTGCTTTCATCTTAGGCATCCATTCACTGTTGAAAAAGTCGTCGAACACTGTAGGTAACCAACTGTTTGAATTCATAACTGGTAACATAATAACCTCCTATTTTAATTAGTTTATTTTTTTTGTTTTTGTTATGGCTTCGAGTTGTTTGGAGTATTGCTCCTACTGAGCTTTCTGCTTTCATCGTCACTTATTGCAACCTGTGTGCCAACCATAAAAGCGATGTCATGATGACCGCAAAGTATAATTTATTTAAGATTTGCTGACAATGTGTCAAGTGCGTTGTCAGTTGGTACTGTCTTCCAAAATATCAATAGATAAAAACATGAAAAATATCAATAGATAAAAACATAAAAAATATTTATCCATTGATGTTTTGTTTTTATCCATTGATGTTTTTTCAACCGTACAGTTCAAAAAAAAACTGTCTTGCCACTCAGACCATTCGCGGCGTGGCTCTTTCGCGCTACGAATGTGCTGAGATGCAAGACAGTTTTTCTGTTCTCATTCAAGTCTGAATCCTATCAGAAGTCAGAGAAAGCATTGTCATCAAAGAACCAATCAGTCTTTTTGGCATAATCATCCTCTGATACTTTTCCATCGTTTGAGATAGTTAAATCTGTATTACCAGACATCCAATTACCGTTAGGAACATCATGAGCTGCAGACTTGCTGTCAGCATCACCTTGGAGACTGTTAGCGAGTAGTTCTGACTCTTCTTCATATTTTATAAAGAAGATTGTCGGAATAATATAATCTTTTTTCATCTTTGTAACAATCATTTCTTTACATATTTCTTACCATTAACTATATAAACGCCTTTAGGCAGTCCGTTAAAATTAAGAGCTTTACTACGAACCAACTGTCCATCTATGGAATAGACATCAGCAGAATGAGTAAGGATACCACTCTCAAAGAGCAGATTTTCAATGCCAGTAGTATTGTCTTCATCATTTTCAAAACCGTTTACATTCATATTTTGTAGCGAAATCGCCTTTGCGCCAGCAGTTTCCCTATTAAAATAGATGTAAGATCGGTAAGGTTTTATCTTCATTCCATCGTTAGGAATACGTGAGAGAACACCATTATTCGTCACTACGTAAGATCCTTCATTAAGCGTAGTATTAGTGAATGTACCCTTAAAGACGAGTGCATCGCGCTGCATTGTCTCTGAAGAATATGTTTTTCCATCAGTTCCTACACTAAAAAGCGGACTCTTAGCCTCACCGAATGTGGCGCGGGTTGTTATGCCATTGATGACTTTATGGTCTGTCTTATCATTATCTGTCTTATCGGTAGGGAAAATAAGATAAGGATAACCGGCGATGATGTCCTGATTGGCATGCTCGATAAACATCACTTTCTTGGTGGAAGTGTTGATGTTATTCATCAGCACCACCATGGTTCCGTCGCCGAAGACCTTCTCTATCTGTCTCCTATTGATGGAATAAGGCAGACAGATGGCATTCCAATAGTTCTTGTAGAACGTGCGATCAAGCTTAACCTCCGCATTCTTTGCATTAGTAGGCGCAGAATAGTTTTCTCCATCTTTAAGCTCTACATTCGCAATAGATGAAACGTTGACAGTATCACCTGTTGCCCTCCATTCATCATGCTTAGCGTCTGGTTTCACCTTATGATATATAGCATGTTTGCCTTTCTCGAATGTAAAGCCTGCCAGTCCGAGCTTTGCCGTATTTGAGAAGATGTAATAGGTCTTGCCTGGAAGCACATTGAATGTATATCTGACAATGCCCTTGGTGATAATCACATGTCCATCTTCATCATTGCCAAGTTTGAAGACGTGCTGCTGCATACCCGGATTAGGCCAGTTGTCGAGGAATGACCATTGGTAATCAAAGTTGTCGATTTTAAGGAAGGATACCCTTGTAGCTTTATTATAGGCAGTTTCTGGTACCCACCAGGAATATTCGGCTCTGGCGCGTCCATCATCTTTCCACATCTGCGCCGCCACCTTACTCTTGGTATCCGCCACCACTTCCTTGACTATCTCGCCTTTCTCATCAGCCACATATACCTTCTTGACAGTAACGTCGATAGGCTCATCTGCGTCATAGTGATCACCACCAACATCCGTGCCACCGGACGGCGCGTGACTGACACAGCCCTCCTGCATCACATAGACAGAGATCAATCCTGCATCTGTAGGCTCTATCTTGATGTGCGAACCACGGCAAGGCAAGAGCCAAGGTGTCGCGTTGGCAACAGACTTGTTCTCTGCCGGGGCAGAATAGTTGCCTGTTGCGGCATAAGTATTATCGCCATTCACCTTCAGTTGCTCGCTCTTCGCCGCACAACTGCCATTTGTGGAGAATGTCTCTTTGGCATCATTGAAGAATTCATGGAATACATCTTCTTCCGTCTTACGGCTATTTGCAAGGTAACCTTCTCGGTTAGCATTCTTCTCGAATTTTTGTCCTTCCCATGATTCTTTTTTCGAATATGAGTCTTTGTAATCATTATAATAACTGCCATCATTATAAGTCCATCCACCGAGAGTAACGCCGACTGTCTTGTCACCATTATACAATGTCTGACCGACCTTGTAATTATTTACAGCATCATCCACCTTGTAGAATGTTTTTTCCTTTGGCTCCACTACAATCTCATAGGATGCGAAAATACGATTTGACGGCTCAAAGGCATACTGGTCATAGAGGTCACAATCATACTTATTCTCGTCATTCTTGAGCTCTGCCGTTATCACAGTACTGCCAGCTATGCCATGCAAAGTGACTTTTCCTGAAATAGAGTCAATGGAAGCCACATGAGGAGAAGAACTCGTAAAGATGAAATCATAATCCCCATCAGATTTTGGATGCAAACGCTCTACATCATTGATTTTCAAGTCCATGCGTGGAAGTGCATTCTCATTAGCAGGATTCTTCACTTCTTCAACCTTTTCATTTGTATTTTTATCCCTAAACTCTATCCAAGCGAAAAACTTGTCAGTGGCTTCCATTCGGATTATATCTATGTCAGATGGCATAGTAATGCTTGCTCCAACTCCAGCATCCTTTACCTTGAAAGCTTGTCTCTCAAAGTCAACAGATGGAGGAGAATCAAGATGAACAGTAAGATCCACATTTGTTGTTTGTACTCCTGTCCAGCCATTAAAATTCTTGTATTCCATTCTCACATAGGTACCCGTTGCCAGATTGGGGAACACCACCTTGACGCCCTGTGAAAGATGGAGAGCACCGCTCTTTGCATCTATATTTATCTTTTGTACACCATCAGTGACAAACCGCAAGCCCTTGAAAGCAGGAATCTCAGTGATTCCATCATAGGTCAATGCAGCTGGAGCTTTTGATTCGAAATTGGTGTTGAGCGTATAAACGCTATCGGATGAAGTCCACATTGTCTTGTCCAGCAGATTAGGATTGAAGAAAATGCTGTTTTCCAGATTTCGATCGAAATGCCAAACTGACGGTGAATAATTCTTATCCTCGATAATCTTATTGATCTCACGCTTTGACAGCACACGATTATAGATTACGATGTCGTCATAGGCAAACGCCACGTCATAGGCGAATGTCATATTGTTGGCATTGGCACCACCGAGCACTATGCTATTCAGTCCACTGATACAATCTGTCATCAGCGACCTGGAATTATTATTCATGGCATAGCCACCCAAACACGTCGGTTCACCATCTACATACATATTATATCGTGACAGGTTGTCATACATCTGGTAAGTGATGTAATGCCAGTTGCAGTCCTTATAGAAATTCTTGTTGTAGAAATCCTCTTTGGACTTTGGACACAACCCTCCAAAACTGCTTTCACCGCTATGATATTTGAATGCACCGCCATTCATATAGCCTGTAACTCCACCACTGCAGGTGATATTAAACATATGAGGATTATCTTCTTCATTCGGTCCATTATACGTTTTTCCTGCAATGTAGAACATTGACGGCTCGTCATAAGCCAGTCCGCGATTGACTGCTATATCTCCATTTACCCAGAATCCTATTGTCACCTTTCCTGTGGTCTGTATTCCATCTATACCGTCATGGCCAGAAAGAGAATTCTTCCCACCCAATACTACGCGCATATAGTCTGACGCGGCATATCTGTCATAGATATCTGCATCAGGGATATTCTGGAAATAATGTCCGAAAACATTATCCTTCACGATATACTTTGCCTTATCATCAATCGTACCGTTATGGATGCCAAGTCGGCTCTTCAGATAGAGTTTCATTCCATCTTCAGAAGTAAGTTCGGCTCCATAGCCTGATTTTATAGGATCAATGTCAACATTTTCGAATGTCAACTCAGCCAATTTGCCTTTTGTGAGGTCGATGGTGGCATTATCCTTGCTCTGATCCGTTACACCTTCTGGTCTGTAGGACCCTTTATGAATTTCAAGCAGGGAGCAGCGACTATTTTCATCTGAACGCTTGAGGATAAGAGAAAACTCCGCGCCCTCTCCTACTTCAAACTCATACAGCACATTGTAATCAGTAGCAGCCTGGGTGCCACTATTGTCGTCTACCTTACGTGCAACGGTCTCAGCACCGGTGAGGATATTTTGCAATGTCACTGATGATGTTCCTTTTGTACTCTCCATCACAGCATATAGGGTGTGCTTTCCTGGAGTGAGCTGGATGGAATTATAGACATTATGATTGCCGGTACAGTCTGTATTAGCACTGGTACAATTAGAGCTTTTACACTCAGTTTTGCCTTCTCCACCGTAAGTCAGCGCCCTATCATTGCCATTGATCACATGATGCCAACCGTAAGTAAAAGCATTTACATTGCCGTTTGAGCTGTTGGCAGCAATATTCTCGTTTATCGTTTCCATATCCCATTTCCACTCTATGTCTGATTTATACATATCGTTGGTCTTGCCGGAGAAGAAATTCCAGAGATAAGCAGGTGCGCTTGCTTCCACTTCATGCTTGAGACCATCAAATGTGACAGTGGTGACAGGCACTTCATTCACACCTTTGAAATCATATCTCTTGAACTTATGCTCTTCACCATTCTCTGTGGTCGTAGTCCAAACATTGTCAATATTCTGCTTTGAGAGGTCGCATCCATTGCGGAACAGGAGGTTTTCTATAATGGTGTTGAGATGCTTGATGCCAAGCATATTATCCATAGTGCCATGCAGATGGATAAACGGAATAGGGTTTTCCGTAGCGAGGCTCATGTGAAACTCATTGAGAGGGAAGCCTCCGCATGAACCGTATGCCGCAAATGTGCCATTGAGCACTTTCGCACAAGCGTATGTCATCATGCCGCCCATGGAGAATCCACAAAGGTAGAACATCTTCGGATTGACGGAGATATTGCTGTTGGAAGCGGTCTGTGTCTTGTAGTCAGTCTGTATCGTATCCACAAGTGCCTTGATAAACTTTGTATCTGCATTCTCTTTTCCAGTGGCTTCCCAACCGGTAGTGCCACCAAAACCTTCCTTCCAGCCGTCACCGGGATAGTCTTTTTTATCCTGTTCATCTCCAGCATTTCGTCCTTGAGGATAGACCACGATGAAGCCTTTCTCGTTGGCGAGTGAGGTGAAAATGGGTTTTCCTGTATCTTCCGGCTTATCATTATTACCACGTCCGTGGAGAGAGAATACCACTGGCACATTCTCTCTTCCTGCCACAGAAGCAGGTACATAGAGCCAGTATCTACGGGTTTTGCCATCGACAGTTATACTGTCTTCCTCATTTATTCCTACTTTCTTAGAGGAATAGATTATCTTTGCCAAAAAGATAGCTGAAGATGAATTATTGTGGATTGTCAATTCGGAAGCGTCAACTGGACATATTACTGCAGTGCTTGTTTCTTTGTATTGATTTTCTGCAACTTTGAGATCATACGTTGTGTTGTTTCCGAATACGAGGCAAACCTCAGTAAACTTGTGGACACCTGACGACAGTGACAGTTTGAGATTTGTACCAGCTTTCAGCATGATATTTTGGTTGGCATCACGGTCATCATTATTGCCTTCAAATACTGCAGTGGCTCCAGCTGTTCCATCTGTGGTATAGACGAAAGAGTTGTTTGCCTTTCGTCCACCTTCATAACCGTAACATGGGATAGTCTTATTATAATCGGCAATATCGTCCAGCCAAAAATCCTTAACGTAGAACACCATATTGGTCGCTTTATTATCATCGTTGTCGCCTGCCAGTCCAATCTGCGTTATCTTTGCCACATCGGCTTCGGTCATCTTTGTTGTACTAAACTGCAACACGAAATCTTCCCATTTATAATGTCTGGTAACATAAACGTCGTTTGCTGGAACATTGACCTGAAAGGTTTTGTCATCTAATGTCTTTGCTAATATTCTGAATTTCACTCCCTTTGCGTGCAGACGCACTCCTGTGGAATTTGTGCCATTCAAATTTTTGTAAAGAGGGAAATAATTGTCATATGTCCACTCAGTCGTTACTTTAAGAGCATCTTCAGATTTATTATATTCTGCAGACTGCACATGGGTACCTTTATTCGTGAGTGTAAAATTAGAGAAGTCATATCTAACAGTATTATTCTTTATATCAGTGGAGAATTTGGCTATCACTTTGGTCTCCGCATTTATTTGATCCAGAGAGTATGTCGTTTCTTTCGTAAGTTCCTTGCCGGTTGTTTCATCATACCAGCCGAGAAATTTGTATCGTCCCTGCTGATTCTTGAAACCGAAGGTAGTGGCTTGTCCTGGCGCAACATAACCATCAGAAGGCATTTTCCAGTCCGAGTGTCCCTTCTGATAGACATCCGGCTCTGCCGCACCATCTGGTTTAACGGTACACTTGATATGGATTCCATCGGCAAAATTGGCAGTGAAGTTTAGGTCTTTGGTTACTTCTACAGTCGTAGGGCTAACATAATACTTGTCTGGAAGATTTGCTTCCCAACCAGTGAACACCACTTTCTTATTCGGAGTAGCATAGAATGTTACACTGGTGTGGTTCGGCACTGTTGTACTTGTATTATATTGCGTAGCATCATCGCCTACGGTAAAGTAAACTGTACCTTTAGTAGCGTCATTTGGTGAAATTGTAACATTTGACTGACCTACCAAAACGATGGAATTAGGATCAAGGGTTATAGTTCCACTCGAAGAATATCCGCCAAACCTGATATTATCCACTTTGGACAAATCAATGTTTTTCAGTTCATCACGTTCTGCAAAAACAAGACTCTTGTTTCCTTTCGAATAGAAAGCTATTTGTGCCAACGATGTATTGCCACTCATAAAGCAAACTCTATAGGGCTGGTCATTTATATAATTGCTGGTGGTAAATTTCAATGCCACATAGTCAGTATTCAGTTTTCCTTTAAGACCTGTAAAGATAGGCATTAGGTTGTCATAGCCTAGTTTCCAAGAATACTGATTGTTATTTTCATCCCATGTGCCATGACTTGCAGGTTTGGAAAGCGTGGCTTTCAAATCTACTCCGGCATAGATGCCGTTACTACCGGTGATGAAAAGCATCATCACCATAAATGTTCTAAGGAAGAGCAACCTACAGATGCTACTTCCTCTGCTACTGAAAGAATGTAAATTCATATTTCTGTGATTTTAATTTTTCGGACTTTTACTCTTCGTCGTCAGATAACAAATTGGCTTTTTCCGTCAATTATAGTGTTTCGTCGGCTTACCATTTGCTGATAGTTGAATTGTAAGTTTTCGAATGATTGTGAGATTATTATTTCTTTACAAGACGCAAAATTACAACTTTTCCGATAGTTAATATTTATATAATATTCCAACGACTTTCGCTAATGTTACATAAAAAGGGAAATATACGAAAATGTTACATGAGGAAAAGTCCATGTTACACCTGAGAAAGTTGTCCGATTTTTCCGAAAAATAGCAGGGGGATTACATGGCACTGCGCAACATCCTGTATATCAACGCCTTGCAAAAGCATAGCTTTTACGTTGCAATAACTATGATATTACATGGTAATAACTATGCTTTTACGATGCAATAACTATGATATTGCATCGTGAAAGCTTAGATATTGCGAAATAGCCTTCCCCCACCCCTCCCTGGAGGGGCTTTTCTTTGGTTACGGATAGTCAGCTTGAGACTCATGCAGTCAGTACCTGACCTATCATCCCCCAGGGGGGACAGGAGGGGGGCTTCATCCGTTCAATCCGCCAGATCCGTGTTCAACACACACACGACCTCAGAGGTTTTAATTGACCACGGATTTAACGGATTTAACGGATAAGCTTTGCCTGGAATACAGTACAAACTTATGCATTATGAATTATGCATTATGAATTATTATTTAGCCTTCGGGCTCTTTCGCCCACGCTCAAAAATGAAACACGGATAGCACGGATGCGACGGATCTTATCTTTTCACGGATTCTTTATTCTTTTGGATCTGAATAGGATTTTCTTGCGCCTATCGGCGCGGGATTGCCTCAAACTAAGGGAAAATCCGTAAAAATCCTTGCGCCCGACAGGCGCACATAATCCATGTGAATCAAATAAAACATCCGTGAAAGAACAGATCCGTTGCATCCGTGCTATCCGTGTTTCTTTGAACGCTTGTGGTCGTCGCATAGCGATGAGCATAAGGAAATTAAAACATAAGACCCCCATCAATGCTCAAGAGCCTACAGGCTCTTTCGCCCACGCTCAAAAATGAAACACGGATAGCACGGATGCGACGGATTTTCTCTTTTCACTGATTCTTTATTGACTTTTGGATCTGAATAGGATTTCATTGCGCCTATCGGCGCGGGATTTCTCCTATAGAAAATAATCCGTCAAAATCCATGCGCCCGACAGGCGCACATAATCCTAAAGCATCAAATAAAACATCCGTGAAAGAACAGATCCGTTGCATCAGTGCTATCCGTGTTTCTTTGAACGCTTGTGGTCGTCGCATAGCGATGAGCACAAGGAAATTAAAATATCAATGGATAAAAATATGAAAAATATTCTACCTCTACTGGTTGAAAAAACATCAATAGATGAAAATGTCATTTGTTGTTTACTTGAGAGTTGGTACTGTCTTCCAGACAGCCGCCTACTTCATGTTTGGAATCCCGAGACTACGTCCCGGGTTACTCTCGCTTCGCTCGGTACTGTCTTCCAGACAGACTCTGACTAACTGGACAAAAAAAAGAAATATCAATAGATAAAAACATGAAAAAATATTTTTATCTATTGATGTTTTATTTTTATCCATTGATATTTCTTTTTTTGTCCAGTTATTCTGTAAGGAATACCGTATATCGCCTTATTCTTTCCATAGCCTGAATCATGTGTTCCAGCCGGCTTATGTCTCTACTTTGTTCTCTCATAAATCAGGATTTTGTCTTTTTCAACAGATTCCTTTGCAAAAGGAAGCAATGTGCCTTCTGACACAAGATCGACCTTACGTCCCAGAAGTTCTTCAAGGTCAGTCCACATACCAAAGAATTTCAGCCCTACTGGTCTGCTCTTGTCCAGTGATACAATAATGTCAATATCACTGTCTTTTGTCTCTTCACCTCTTGAGAATGAACCGAACAGCCATGCTTTCAGTACAGGCTGTGTACTGAAATACTGTCGCAACGATTCTATAATTGCAAGTTTTCCCATGTCTGATGATGTTTGATATTCCTGATTGCAAAGTTACGTTATTTATTTGAAATACCAACTTATTGTTCTTTTTTTTTTATTTATTTCTATTGTTTTCAGCTTGATTTAGTCATTTGGGTAGCCGAGGTCGGCTCGGGAATAAAACATCAATAGATAAATTGTCATTTCTTGTTTACTTGAGAGTTGGTACTGTCTTCCAGACAGCTGCTTACTTCGTGTTTGGAATCCCGAGACTACGTCCCGGGTTACTCTCGCTTCGCTCGGTACTGTCTTCCAGACAGACTCTAACTGACTGGACAAAAAAAGAAATATCAATAGATAAAAATAAAACATCAATAGATAAAAACATGAAAAAAATATTCTTATCCATTGATGTTTTATTTTTATCTATTGATGTTTTATTCCATCCATTGATGTTTTATTTTTATCCATTGATGTTTTTTCAAACGTACTGTTCGATTACTTCTCCTCTGCGTCGATGGCTTTGATCTTCTGGCGCACGAGGTCGAGGTCGTCACGGAGACGCTCCATCTTGCGGTTCATCTCATCGATGAGGGAGTTGCCCTTCTTGCTTGTGGCAGAGAGGAAGGTGAGATTGTTCTCATAAGTCTGCAACTCCTGCTTCAACTGGTCGTAGCGACGGGTAAGGCGTGCGCGCTCATCGCTGACTGCATTCTCTCCACGCTGAGCTACGTCGCGCAGACTACTCTTGAACTTGTCAAGGCGACGGCGGGCATTGCTGCTATGAAGCTTCTTGTAGAGCACATCGAGCACGTCATGATACTCGCGGAAGAGAGCGTCCTTCTCACGGTATGGCACATGACCAACGGCGTTATATTCGCCAATCAACTGCTGCATCTTCTGCTGCAATCCTTCTACTTCAGCCTCTGCGAGCTCCTTGAGCTGAGCCACGATACCGCGCTTCTTCTCTAAGTTATCATTCTCTTCATGACGCTGACCTGCTCCTGCTGCATTGCGTGCCTCGAAGAACTTATTGCATGCACCGAGGAAGTCATTCCAAAGCTGGTCACCGAGCTTGCGTGGCACCATACCTATCTTCTTCCAGTCTTTCTGCAACTGGATAAGTTTGTCGCTTGTAGCCTTCCAATCTGTAGAGTCAGCGAGCGACTGTGCTTCAGCTACGAGTGCCTGCTTCTTCTCGATATTCTCGCTGTAGCGGTCCTTCACATCCTTGAAGAATGCTTTCTTAGCATTGAAGAATACATCGCATGAATTGCGGAAACGCTCGAATATCTTCACATTCATCTTCTGTGGAGCAAAACCGATGGTCTTCCATTCAGCCTGAAGGTCGATAATCTGCTTTGACTTCTCCTCCCATTCAGCAGCTGTCTTAGGTGCTTCAGCGGTGATAGCCTCCACCTTTTCGCAGATAGCTTCCTTCTTCTTGAGATTGTCTTCCTCCTGTGCGTGGATAGCTTCGAAGTGTGCAGCATGCTTACGATTGATGACAGTGCTTGCCTGCTTGAATCTGGTCCATATTTCCTCACGCTTCTCTTTCTCTACAGGTCCAATCTCACGATACTGATTATGGAGCTCCTGCAACTGATGGAAAGCGCTGATGACATCCTCTTCATCAGCGAGCTTCTCAGCAATCTCGCAGAGGGCTGTCTTCATCTCAAGGTTCTTCTTGAAGTCGTACTCACGTGCCTCGATATTGAGCTTGAGCAGGTCATAGAACTGCTCTGTGACGAGTTGGTAGTTCTTCCAGAGGTCAGTAGCGTTTTCTGCCGGAACAGCCTTTATCTCCTTCCATTCCTGCTGGAGGTTTTTGACTTCCTGATAGGCATTGTTAGCCTCTTCCGGGGATGAAGCGAGCGTCTTGATGCGCTCAATGATCTCGAGCTTGCGCTTGAGGTTCTTCTGCTTTTCTTCCTCCTGTGCGAGGAATGCTTGCTGGCGTTTTTCACGAATGAGAGCCATTTCGGCTTTGAATGCCTGCTCTGTCTCGTCAGGTGTCACAACATACTGCATTGGGTCACCTCCAGCTTCGAGGAAGGCTTTCTGCTGTGCTTCGCGCTCAGCATTGAGCAATGAGTAGAATGCCACTTTGAGGTGGTCTATCTCCTGCTTGCTTGGGTTTTCTTCCTTTGAGAGTTCCTTAACGCGGTCGAGCACCTCCTGCTTATTGGCATAGATGCGCTTTTCTTCTACTTGAGAGTCCATCATTTTTCTGTTTTTGAGTAATGATTCGATGTTCACAAATTCTTATACGTGCTTTTTCTTCTTTTAAGAATGCACAAAATAGTATGCAAATTTATCTAAAATAAATGAAACTGCAAAAGAAATGTTTGGTTTTTTGTGTTATGTGACGGTAAAAAAAATAAATTGGTACGATTTGAGTGAAAAATGTACTATATCAGTATATGGCTTCACCCTCATCTTTTTGGCTGTTTTCATCACTCTCATCGGTCATATAGCCCGCTATACTCCCTCTTCGAGTGAAGAAAACATCTCAAAAATATGAGGCTCAAATCATACCAATTTATTTTTTCACCGTCACTATTAGGCTGGATATATCGGAAAAACAGGAGAATAGTCGTGGATTTTGAGCATTTTTGGATGCTTATGACGTGACCATTCTCCTGTTTGTAATATTTATCGTATTATTTCTAAATCAGATGCTTGAACCTGAGGAACCACCACGAACCGACGGAGACGAATACGGAGATGATGATGGCAATGAGGAATCCGAAGGAGGACGTCTCCATGCCATTGATGAGGTTCATACCGAAAAGCGAGGATATGAGCGTAGGAAACATGAGGATGATACTCACGGAGGTAAGCGTACGCATCACGGTATTCATGTTATTATTGATGATACCTCGATAGGTCTCCATCGTGGAATCAAGAATTTCCGAATAGATACGCGCCGTTTCTCGCGCCTGACTCATCTCGATGTTTACGTCCTCGATGAGGTCAGCATCCAGTTCGTCAATCTGCAACTTGAACTTCAGCTTGAGCAGAAGGGTCTCGTTGCCACGGATTGATGTGATGAAATATGTCAGGGAGTCCTGCAGACGGGAGAGTCCGATAAGGCTCTCATTGTTCACGTCATGATCCATGTCACGCTTTGCCTTGTCGATAAGTGTGTTTATCTGCTTGAGGCGTTTCAGGTACCATACGGAGCTGGAGAGGAACATGCGGAATATCATATCCACATGATCGACGAAACCTTCTCCACGACGTTGCTGATAACTGACAAAGTCGATCATCATATTTGTCTCGAAATAGCATACTGTGATAGTGACATCACGCTTGTGTATGATACCAAGAGGCACGGTGGTATATGGCGTACGGGAACGTATCTCCTTGACATAAGGGATACGCAGGATGACAAGCATCCATCCGTCGTCGTACTCATAACGCGCTCTCTCATCGGCATCGGCGATGTCGGAGAAGAAATAGTCAGGGATGTGGAATTCTTCCTGTAAGTTCAGGCATTCCTCTTCTGTAGGACACGTAATCTGTGTCCAACAATTTGGCTCCCACTCATTCAGCATGTGGATGCCTTTATTGGTGTTCCAATACGTCTTCATTGTTGCTGATTCTCTTTTAGAAAGGCTGCATACTAATATATTAAGGTATGAGAATCAGCCATAATGACTTTTTCTCACGCCTACATTTTTTCAGTATCAGTCGAATGATAATCGTCCATGTTTTTGTGAATAAAATTTTGTATTCTGTAAGTGCCTATAGTATTTAGCGATGCAAAAGTAATAAAAATAATCGGTTTAATGGGAATTCTTATGAAAAAAATTTCATTTTCTCAGAAAAAAACTTTAATTTTGCATCTTATAAGTAGGTAATCAAAATTATTTTTAATGAGTAGATAATAATATTTGTTTTTCAATAATTCTGATTACCTACTTAATGTGGGGGAATTATATACCCTTTTAATCATACATATATAATAATAGATTATGGCATCAGAAAACAATAACATCACTGAAGAGAAGAAAAGTCTCAATTTCATAGAGGCAAAAGTGGAAAAAGACCTCGCTGAAGGCAAAAACGGAGGAAGAATACAGACTCGTTTCCCACCAGAACCTAACGGATACCTCCATATCGGACACGCCAAGGCTATCGCTATCGATTTCGGTATCGCTCAGAAATATGGCGGAGTATGTAACCTCAGAATGGACGACACCAACCCACAAAAGGAGGATACTGAATACGTAGAAGCCATCAAGCGCGACATCGAATGGCTCGGATTTAAATGGGGAAACATTTTATATGCTTCCGACTACTTCCAGAAATTGTGGGACCTCGCTGTGGAACTCATCAAGCGTGGCAAAGCTTACGTGGACGAACAGACCGCTGAGCAGATTGCCGCACAGAAAGGAACGCCTACACAGCCTGGTCAGAACTCTCCTTATCGCGACCGTCCTGTAGAGGAAAGCTTGCGTCTCTTCGAAGAGATGAACTCTGGAAATATGGAGCCTGGCAAGATGGTGCTTCGAGCTAAGATAGACATGGCAAGCGATAATATGCACTTCCGCGATCCTATCATGTATCGTGTGCTCAATATGCCACACTGGCGCACAGGCAACAAGTGGAACGCCTACCCTATGTATGACTACACACACGGCCAGTGCGACTATTGGGAAGGTGTCACACACTCACTCTGCACACTTGAATTTGTCAGTCATCGTCCGCTCTACGACCTCTTTGTCGATTGGGCCAAGGAAGTGGCTGGCGACGATAAGCCTCTCGATGACAACCGCCCAAGACAGACAGAATTCAATAAGCTCAACCTCACTCATATCCTTCTCTCAAAGCGCAACTTGCTCATGCTCGTAAAGGAAGGTGTCACTGCTGGTTGGGATGACCCTCGTATGCCTACTATCTCTGGCTTCCGCAGACGTGGATACAGTCCTGAAGGCATCGTGAATTTCATCAACAAAATCGGTTATACCACTTTCGATGCGCTCAACGAGATGGCTCTCATGGAGAGCGCTGTGCGTGAAGACCTCAACTCCCGCGCTACTCGTGTAAGTGCTGTGCTTGACCCTATCAAACTGATTATCACTAATTATCCTGAAGGCAAGACAGAACAGCTTACTGCCATCAATAACCCTGAAGATGAAAATAGCGCTACTCACGAGATTACATTCTCACGCGAACTCTGGATCGAGCGCGATGACTTCATGGAGGACGCACCGAAGAAGTTCTTCCGCCTCGGTCCTGGCAAGCAGGTAAGACTCAAGAATGCGTATATCATACAGTGCTCTGAGAACCCAGAGGAGTGCATCGTAAAGGATGCTGACGGCAATATCGTGGAGATTCATGCTGAATATATCCCTGAGACTAAGACCGGAGAGGCTAATTCCAACATGAAGATTAAGGGCAAGACCATACACTGGGTTAGCACTCAGCACTGTCTTGAGGCAGAAGTACGCAATTATGACCGTCTCTGGATGGTGGAAAATCCTCGCGACGAGGTGGCTGCTTACTCTAAATCACAGGGTAAGGAGCGCATCGACATCGAGGATATGCGCAAGTTTATCAATCCTAATTCTCTTGAGGTGAAGAAGGCTTACGTAGAGTCTTGGCTCGTAAATGCCAAACCGCTCGACTATCTTCAGTTCCAGCGTATCGGCTATTACAACGTAGATACAGACTCTACTCCTGAACACCTCGTATTCAACAAGACCGTTGGTCTAAAAGATACCTGGAAGAAGAACTAATGATTCCTGCAGAATTTCAGAAATACATACGAAGCAAAGAATTCAAAGACCTGCTGGCTAAATACCAGCAGGCTTCTTTGAATGGTGAAGACATTTTCATCGACGAAGACGACCTCCTTGACATTGCTGAATACTACCACGTAAAAGGCAACGCTGACGAGGCCGAAAAGGTGACAGACTATATGCTGAGAATCTTTCCAGACAATACTAAAGCTCTGGTTTTCAAAGCAAGACGCGCTGTCATAATGGGTGACGTGGATAAGGCTGAATATTATTCCGACCTTATTACTGGTGATGAAATGACCGATGTAGTCTATCTGCGTGCAGAAATAATGGTGTGCAGAGAGAAAGTGAAAGAGGCTGACAATTATCTCGAAAAGCATTATGAGACTTTGCCAGAAGAGGATTTCGATGGAGAAACTACATCACTCAGTATATACGATGAAGAAGATGAGGAGGATGATGTAGTAACAAGAAGCGACTATGCTCTCGATATCGCAATGATGTTCTGCGATCACGGAGAATGGGAACTTTCGGAAAAATGGCTCAACAGAGTGAAAGATCCTGAACTAATAGACATAGGAGATTACCTCGAAATCAAGGCTATCCTGCTCACTGTACAGGAAAAATACAAGGAAGCAGAACCGATTTGGAATAAATATATCGACCTCGATGCTTATTCTTTAAGAGCTTGGTTGCAATTATCTCAATGTCAATTCCATACAGGACAAAGTCAGGAAGCAATACAAAGTGCTGAATATGCCATTGCTATTGCCCCAGACGTTCCGGAAGCTTATATAGTGAAAGGCAACAGCCTTTTTTCTCTTGGAGACAACGAAGGGGCACTGGAATGTTTCAAGAAGGTACTCGAATTATGTCCAAATGACATTCAGGGCGAATTGCTTATTTCCTCCACACTCTTCACTATGGAAAGATACGAAGAAGGATATGAACACATCGTCACTGCAATATCACTGATGGAAGATGCTGACTTCAATGATATTCCCGAGATTGCACAGAGCGAAATCTATAAGCAGGCGGCTTATATTTGCACGGCTATGGGGAAAAAAGACGAGGCTTTGCAATATGCTGACAAAATATTACTCTCTGGGTTGAACGAAGAGAAAAGCAAACTGCTCAAAGCTGGCATATATTTAGAAAACCGTCAGACTGCTCCTGCTTTCGAAATTTTATCTGAAGTGCTGAAAGACTCAAATCATGACCCAAAGATGTATATCACTATTGGATGTATGCTCGTTGATTCTGGACTGATGGAGACTGGCTATGAAATGCTTACACAGACATATAACATATTGGACAAGAACGACATCGATTGCAACTTTGGATATGAGCGCTTGGCGTATGCTGCTCTTGTCATAGGCAAATACGATGATTTCCTGTCTGCATTGGAAAAGAGTATTTCCTTTAACCCTACAGAGACAGTGTCAATATTCAGCAGTCTTTTTCCGGAAAATATGCCTATATCCGAGTATCTTGAATATGCCAAAACTCACGAAATCAAGGATAACAGATACTCAAAAGACGCATAATACAATCCATTCCCGCACCTCTTGTCCTCTGCATTAGAATAAACAAGAGCAAGAAACCATACCAGCCGCGTTACCGGAAGTATTTAACAACAGTTCGCCACCGTGCCAGCCGCGTTACCGGCTGGAATAAACAATCAAAAGAAACAAACAATGTCAATAATCTCAACACTACTCCAGAACCTCAATTACCCCACCATCTTCTTCCTGATGATGCTCGAAAGCACCGTAATACCGGTGCCTTCAGAGTTCGTTGTCTCCCCTGCAGCCTACCATGCAGCAGGTGGAAATCTCAACATTTGGCTCGTAATCCTGTTTGCCACACTTGGCGCTGACATCGGAGCAACAATCAATTACATAGCAGGAAAATATCTCGGACGTCCTATCATCTATAGTTTTGCAAACAGCAAATGGGGAAAGATGTGCCTGCTAAATCAGGAAAAAGTAGAGAAAAGCGAGAAGTACTTCGACAAAAACGGAAAGATAGCCACCATAACAGGCCGCCTTATCCCAGGAATCCGTCACCTTATCAGCATCCCTGCCGGATTGGCACGCATGAATTTCTGGAACTTCCTTCTCTTCACCACTATCGGAGCTGGAGCATGGAACTGCATCCTCGCCGCCCTCGGATGGTATCTCCATTCCGTAGTACCTGAGTCCGAACTTGAATCCCAGATACATCTCTATGGTGATTACATCAAGTATTTCATCCTCGGTCTCTGCGTTCTCGCTGTCATCTTCTTCATCGTAAAGAAGAAAATAAGCAAGAAGTAGTCCAAATCCCAGCCCCATCACAGGCAGGATTCCACAAGGAGTCGCCACTGTGCCAGCCGCGTTACCGGCTGGTTCCAAGATAATCCCGCCCCTATCACCAAGCAAAAAAAAAACAGAGAGCCCATCATAATCCCATGATGAGTTCTCTGTTTTTCGAGCTGTACGGTTGAAACGGGCTGAAGGCCCAAAAAGCTCATAGCCAAGGGCATCGCCCTGGGTTATAATGTCATGAATACCAACGCCCTGTAAGGGCAAAAGCGTAACTGACTCATTGTGTTATAATGCTTTTGCCCTTTCAGGGCGTTGGTATAATTCATCGTAATACCCAGGGCGATGCCCTGGGCTAGGAGCTATTGCCCTTTCAGGGCGTATTGGGTAAATTTCAACCGTACAGTTCGAAATCACCCCAATAATTACATCTTCTCAATGCGAACAAGGTGACGACCAGCCTCAAAAGGAGTCTTGAGGAACTCGTCCATGATAACCTCAGCCTCACGATTTGTGATGAAACGACCCGGCATTACGAGGCAATTTGCATCATTGTGCTGACGAACAAGATGCGCAATCTCTACATTCCAGCAAAGACCGGCACGCACACCGTGGTGCTTGTTGAGGGTCATGGCCATGCCTTCACCAGAACCGCACATTGCAATACCGCAATCCACAGTACCATTCTCGATAGCTTCAGCCAACGGATGAGCGAAGTCAGGATAGTCAACGGACTTGTCACTCCAGGTACCGAAGTCCTTTATCTCATAACCTTTCTCCTCAAGATACTGCAATACGAACTGCTTGAGTGGGAAACCTGCATGGTCAGTAGCTACGCCGATAATTCTCTTTTCCATAGGATTATTAGATTTAATTGTTATTATTAGTGGAATAAGAATCATCAAAGACTTTTTTCAAACCGACGAAATTCTAACGTGCTATTGAAAAATCTTCAGACCTATATCCGAATCATTTCATCAGATTATCAGACCTTTCCGTCAGCAATCCATGACGATTCTCATTCCGAAACATTTTGGATAAACCACTAAAGTTTTGCTATTCACAAGCCAATAGCCTTGAAAGTTGTTACATTTCAATGCCATTGCTTATACGGAAGCCATTAAAGGATGGACTTCACCTGCTTGTAAACATTCTCCGCAGTATAGCCAAGCTTCTCGTCAAGCACCTTATAAGGAGCAGAGAAACCGAAGCTTTCAAGACCCCATACCTTAGACTTTGGATCAGCACCGATGAGGAATCCCTGAAGATTTACAGGAAGTCCGGCTGTCATACCAAAGACCTTGGCCCCTGTTGGGATAATGCTCTGCTGGTATTCTACAGGCTGCTGACGGAACAATCCCTCAGAAGGAACGCTCACGATACGCACCTTAACGCCTTCCTTGCGGAGAAGTTCAGCGCCACTGACGAGAGTTGATACCTCAGAACCTGAAGCAACGCAAACCACATCAGGGTTTTCATCAGAACCTGCCACGATATATGCACCCTTTGCAGCCTGAGAATAGTCATTTCCTTCTGGGAGATCGTTGATATTCTGACGTGAGAAGATGAGTGCAGTAGGTGTAGCCGTATTCTCCATTGCGAGCTTCCAAGCCTCAGTTGTCTCCTTTGCATCAGCAGGACGGAGTACGAGAACAGATGGCTTACCTGCATGGTTATGGAGTTTCTCCATCAAACGGATCTGTGCTTCCTGCTCTACTGGCTCGTGAGTAGGACCATCTTCACCTACGCGGAATGCATCATGAGTCCAGATAAACTTAACCGGAAGCTGCATGAGAGCCGCCATACGGACAGCAGGCTTCATGTAATCAGAGAACACGAAGAATGTGCCACAAGCAGGAATAACACCTCCGTGGAGACACATACCTATGCAACAGCACGCCATTGTCAACTCTGCAACACCAGCCTGGAAGAATGCACCTGAGAAATCACCCTTAGTAAGAGCGTGGGTCTTCTTGAGGAAACCGTCAGTTTTGTCGGAATTAGAAAGGTCCGCAGATGCACATATCATGTTTGGAACCTGCTCTGCAAGTGCTCCAAGACAAGCAGCAGAAGCTGAACGAGTAGCATCGTTAGCCTTCTGCTGAACCTTAGACCAGTCAATTACAGGAGCTTTACCGCTAAACCAATCAGCAAGTGCAGCAGCCTTTTCTGGGTTTGCGTCAGCCCAAGCCTTCTCTTCAGCGTAACGTTCAGCACAAATAGCCTCAAGTTCCTTAGCACGAGAAGCATACATCTCCTTGACATCATCAAAGATTACGAATGGATTCTCAGGGTCACCACCAAGATGCTTGATTGTGTTCACATAGGCATCACCGCCGAGAGGCGCACCATGAGTCTTGCAGTTTGCTTCATAAGAAGTGCCATCAGCCTTGAGAGCACCCTTACCCATTATACACTTACCGATGATAAGAGTAGGCTTTCCTTCCACCTTCTTAGCTGCATCGAGAGCCTGACGAATCTGATCAACGTCATTACCACAGATTTCGATAACCTCCCAACCGAGTGCACGATACTTAGCAGCAGTGTCCTCATTCATAACTTCCTTAGTCTCAGTAGAAAGCTGAATATCATTAGAGTCATAGAACATGATGAGATTATCAAGTCCGAGAGTAGATGCGATACGAGCGCCACCCTGTGAAATTTCCTCCTGAATGCCACCATCAGAGATGTATGCGTAGATAGTCTCCTTTGCAAAAGTAGGGTTACCTGTATGCTGGGCAAGGAACTTAGCAGCAATAGCAGCACCAATAGCGAAGACATGACCCTGACCGAGAGGACCAGATGTATTCTCTATGCCACGTGCAATCTCAAACTCAGGGTGTCCTGTGGTAGGAGAACCCCACTGACGAAGCTGCTGCAACTCTTCCAAAGTAAACTTGCCAATAAGGCAAAGCTGTGAGTAAAGCATAGGAGCCATGTGGCCTGGGTCAAGGAAGAAGCGGTCACGACCAACCCATGAAGGATTCTTTGGATCATACTTCAAGTACTCAGAGTAGAGCACATTGATAAAGTCAGCACCGCCCATCGCACCACCTGGGTGACCGGATTTAGCCTTTTCTACTGCAGATGCAGCGAGAATACGAATATTATCCGCTGCATGCAACATTACTTTGTTGTCGTTCATAAGATGTGTTTTATTTTTAGATAAAATTGATAAGTAGGTATTCAAAACTATTTCATAATATTTTGAACACCTACTTGATTGATATTTTGTTATTTAATTCTAATTACTGCAATGGATTTCGCAGGCACCTTGACGGTGACAGTCTGCTTAGAAAGCTTAGCTCCCTTGAACTCAGCAGGCACGACACGGTCTGGATGCTCGAAGTCATTATAGTCTGTTATTGCCTTACATGAAAGAATTTGACCGCTGACGCTCTTTGGCTTAGCAGCAATACCTTCGAGAGAAAGCTCAACTTTCTGCTCTTTGTCGAGGCTTACGTTGGCAAGAGACACAACGATAGTGCCGTCAGCCTTGCGTGCCGCACTGGAAGAAAGCAAAGGAATACGACGATTGTCGCGTACATCCATCGAGTCAGTCTTGACATCCATCGGCAGATAAGTAGCCTCCTGGAAGTCCTTATACATATTGAAAACATGGTAAGTAGGAGTCAATACCATGTGTCCAGCGCCTTTGGTGTCAGTAAGAATCATTGACTGAAGCACATTCACCACCTGCGCAATGTTAGCCATACGGATGCGGTCAGTATGACGATGGAACACATTGAGAGAGAGAGCAGCCACGAAAGCATCACGCATGGAGTTCTGCTGGTAGAGATGTCCTGAAATAGTACCAGGTTCTTCATCCCACCAAGTGCCCCATTCATCGACGAGAAGTCCAATCTGCTTCTTAGGATCTTTCTTGTCCATGATGGCACAATGCTTATTGATTACGTCCTCAATCTCAAGGCATTTGCCCATTGTCCAGTAATAATCATCATTATTAAACTTGAGTGCTGAACCCTTACTTCCACTCCATCCTGTTACGGTATAGTAGTGAAGGGACAGACCATTCATACGATGTCCTACGTTATTCATCAGCACTTTAGTCCAATTATAATCGTAATCACTCGCACCGGAGGCAATCTTATAGAGGTTATGACCGTCATAATTGCGGCAATACGTAGAGTATCTGCGATATAGGTCAGCGTAATACTCAGGGCGCATTGAACCACCGCAACCCCAACTCTCGTTTCCTACGCCAAGGAACTTGACATTCCATGATTTCTCACGTCCGTTCTGACGACGCAGTTTAGCCATTGGAGTCTCACCGTCAGAAGTCATATACTCGACCCATTTGGCGAGTTCTTCTACAGTTCCACTACCAACATTACCACTGATGTAAGGCTCACAGCCAAGCATCTCACAGAGGTCAAGGAACTCATGCGTACCAAAAGAGTTGTCTTCGATGGTACCTCCCCAGTTGTTGTTCTGCATCTTAGGGCGCTGTTCCTTAGGTCCAATGCCGTCCATCCAGTGATATTCATCTGCAAAACAGCCACCAGGCCAGCGAAGAACAGGAATCTGAAGTGCCTTCAGAGCCTCAAAGACATCCTTGCGGTAGCCTTTGATATTAGGTATGTTTGAGTTTTCGCCCACCCAAAGTCCGCCATAGATGCAAGAACCGAGGTGCTCAGCAAACTGTCCATAAATCTCTTTATGAATTTTCTGCGAACCTTTATCTGCATGAATGGTAAGCGATGAGGTCTGAGCCGAAACGGCAAGAGACATCGCAGCGATGGTTATTGTTGTCAGTATTTTCTTCATTATATAGGAGAAGGGCGATTAGTTCTTGTTTTCTACAGCCGCCTTTTCGATAGCGAGACCACGCTTGTAGTTTTCAATATAAATATTAAAACCTGCAACATCCTCAGCAGTAGGAGCGATTTCTACGCCGGTATTGCCTGCAAAGACATGGTTGTCAAGGAAGTCTGCAAGTGCTTCATTGCCTTCATGGTTGACAAGATAAGAAGCAAGAAGAGCGATACCCCAAGCTCCACCTTCACCAGCTGTCTCCATAACGGATATTGGCGAATTGATGGCTGCAGCGAGAACACGCTGTCCAACGCCCTTTGTCTTGAACAATCCACCATGTCCGGTGATGCGATCCACCTTCACATGCTCCTCATTGAAGAGGATATCGTTACCAATCTTGAGCACACCTACAGAGGCGTAGAGATGGGAACGCATGAAGTTTGCAAGGTTGAACTTATCATTTGCCGAGCGAACAAACATCGGACGACCTTCTGCCAATCCTGTGACAGGTTCGCCGGAGATGTAGTTATATGAAATAAGTCCACCGCAATCAGCATCACCTTCAAGCGCATGGTTATAGAGTTTGCCGAACACTTCGTTCATATCTACCGGAACGCCAAGGAGTTGCTGATATTCCTTAAAGAGGTTTACCCAGGCATTAAGGTCGCTTGTGCAGTTGTTGCAGTGAACCATTGCCACGAGAGAACCGTCAGGAGTGGTAACCATATCAATCATCTCATAAGGCTTAGTGAGGTCTTTCTCCAACACAATCATAGAGAAAGAAGATGTGCCGGCAGAGACATTACCAGTGCGCTGCTTGACTGCATTGGTGGCAACCATACCAGTTCCAGCATCGCCTTCAGGAGGACAGAGAGGAACGCCAGCCTTCAGATGACCGGAAACGTCAAGTCTCTTAGCACCTTCCTCCGTCAATCTGCCAGCATCCTCACCGGCATTGAGCACCTTAGGGAAGATGTCGAGCAAGGTCCAGTTGAATCCCTTGGAAGAAATGAGGGCATTAAACTTGCTGACCATTTCGGCATTATAATCCTTAGTCTCAGGATCAATAGGCATCATGCCGGAAGCATCGCCTACTCCGAGAACCTTTTCACCGGTCAACTGCCAGTGGATGTAACCAGCCAAAGTAGTCTGGAAGGTAATATCCTTTACATGGTCTTCACCATTGAGGATGGCCTGATAGAGATGAGAGATACTCCATCTGAGAGGAATATTATAGACAAAGAGCTCTGACAATTCAGCAGCAGCCTTGGCAGTGTTGGTGTTTCTCCAAGTGCGGAATGGCACGAGAATGTCACCTTTGGCATTGAAAGCCATATATCCGTGCATCATTGCACTGATACCGATGGCTGCAAGGTTTTCGATTTCACAGTTATACTGAGCCTTCACGTCCTTTCGGAGGTCAGCATAGCAGTCCTGCAATCCGGTCCAGATAGCATCAATGCTATATGTCCAGAGATTTCCCACCAACTGGTTTTCCCATTCGTGGCTTCCCTGAGCTATCGGCTTGTTCTCCTGATCGATGAGAACAGCCTTTATACGGGTAGAGCCAAACTCGATACCGAGTATGGCTTTGCCCTGTTCTATGGTTTGTTTAGCTGTCATTGTACGAGATATTTGTTATTTCAAAGCCTTGTTAAGCATATAATACACCTCATTGTTGCGGAGCTGCTGCTTGAAGTTAGAGATCGTGGTCTCCTTGTTAATACCCACGAACTCTATGCCAGTCATCTCAGCGAAGTCCTCCCAATACTCTGCAGTAATGTCATAAGAGAACGCACTGTGGTGTGTACCACCAGCGAGGATCCATGCTCCAGCACCTACTTCGAATGAAGGCTGAGGAATCCAGAGAGCGGAAGCAACAGGGAGATGAGGCATTGGCTTTGGCTTGATGCACTCCACATCGCTTGTGATAAGACGGAAGCGGTTGCCGAGATCTACGATAGTAGCCTTGCATCCTGCACCGGTCTTGCTGGTGAACACGAGGCGGGCAGTCTGCTGTTTGCGGATTCCGATGCCGAGGAAATGTACCTCAAGTGTAGGCTTGTCAACAGCTACGAGAGGACAAACCTCAAGCATGTGGCTCTGAAGAGATGATGTTCCCTCAGAAGAGAAGTTGAGTGTGTAATCCTCAAGGAAAGAACATCCCTTCTCCATACCCTGGTTCATTACCCAGAGGGAACGGTAGAGACAAGCAGTCTTCCAGTCTCCTTCAGCACCAAAGCCGTAACCTTCAGCCATGAGACGCTGGGAAGCAAGTCCAGGTATCTGGTCGAAACCAACGAAATTAGGGTCGTTGATGTCAGCATCACCGAGGTCATCGAAGTTTGTAGTGAATGCTGTTGCGCCCTCATCCTTCAACACTCTGCGGAGAGCTATTTCAGCCTTGGCAGCATTCTTTACCTTTTCCCAATATACTTCCTCACCAGACTCATCTATCTTGATGGTGTATTCCTTCTTGTATTCCTCTACGAGAGCATCAGCTTCTGCGTCTGTCACTTTCTTATAGTAGTCCATAAGGGAGGAAACAGGATAGTAATCGACGTGATAGCCGAGACGCTGCTCAAACTCAACACGGTCTCCATCGGTAACTGCAACATTGTTCATGTTCATACCGAACATAAGACAACGTACATTATGGGAGTCAGCTACAGCAGCAGCAACGCGTGCCCATACAGCAATCTGGCGCTGAGCCTCTTCGCTCTTCCAGTAGCCTACAACCACCTTACGTGGCACACGCATACGAGAGCAGATATGTCCGAACTCGATGTCTCCGTGTGCAGACTGGTTGAGGTTCATGAAGTCCATGTCAATGCTGTCCCAAGGAATCTCGGCATTATACTGAGTATGGAAATGGAGCAAAGGCTTCTGGAGAGCCTGAAGTCCCTTAATCCACATCTTAGCAGGTGAGAATGTGTGCATCCATGTGATGATACCCACACACTTGTTGTCATTATTAGCAGCCTTCATCACGGCTTCCACTTCAGAAGAAGAGTTTGCAGTGCCTTTATAGACTACCTTTATAGGAATGATGCCAGACTCATTAAGTCCTGCAACCATTTCCTGTGAGTGACCGTCAACGATTTTTACGGTTTCACCTCCGTAGAGAAGTTGTGCTCCAGTGACGAACCACACTTCCAATTCTTTGAATGCTTCAATCATAGTTATAGTAATTATATTTGTAGTAATTATATTTTAATCAGAGATTAAGCGAACCAGGCATGAGACAATCTCACGGTGATAATCCGCTTAATGCTTCTGTCCTTTCTGTCCGTAATATGCGTTTGGACCATGCTTACGCATATAATGCTTCTCCACGAGCAATGGATTCATTGTCAGGTCAGGGTTGACGCTGAGTGCAACGAATGCCATTTTGGCACACTGTTCCATAACTTTCGCATTATAGACAGCATTGTCTGGCGATGTGCCCCATGAGAAAGGACCATGATTTTTGACGAGAACAGCAGGAGTATGATCAGGATTTATCTTTCTGATATTCAGGATTTCATCTACGATCACGTTACCTGTCTCCAGTTCGTAGTGTCCTTTTACCTCTTCCTCATTCATATCTCTCGTGCAAGGAATGTCCTTGTAGAAGTAGTCTGCATGAGTGGTTCCGATATTCGGAATATCCTTGCCAGCCTGTGCAAATGCAGTGGCATAGGTGGAATGAGTGTGCACCACACCCTGAATGTTAGGGAAAGATCTGTAGAGCACGAGGTGAGTAGGAGTATCGCTTGAAGGGTTAAGGTCGCCTTCCACCACCTTGCCTGACTGCAAATCCACGACTACCATGTCTTCCGCCTTCATCTCATCATAGCTGACGCCAGAAGGCTTGATGACAACGAGACCCTTTTCACGGTCGATTCCTGAGACATTGCCCCAGGTGAAGATAACTAGTCCTTGCTTTACGAGGTCAAGGTTTGCCTTGAATACTTTCTGCTTAAGTTCTTCTAACATAGTTGGTTGTTTTGTGTATTGTAGTTATGTTGATTCCAACGGTAGAAACCATTGGCACAGTGGCTAAGCTTTTATTCAGCAAGAGTCCACTTATTTCAGTACAAACTTGGCGTCCTTGATAAATCCGCTCTCGCTGAAACGATAGAGGAAGGCGCCTCGCTTGCTTGTATTCTTGTCGATAAATTCCGTTTTCTGTATGCTTGGTACTCCCTTGATACGCTTGCGGAAATTACGTTTGTCAATTTCTTCGCCTAAGATAGCTTCATACAACATCTGCAACTGAGTAAGAGTGAACAGCTCAGGAAGCAGATTGAAGCAAAGAGGTTCATTGGAGATGTGGCGACGAAGCTTGGCTAAAGCATCATTCACCATCTTGCCATGGTCGGAGTAAAGCTCTGGAAGTGTGTCCACATTCACCCACTCCACTCCATATTCTTTCTGTCGTGCCTCACTGTAATCGCTGACATTGATGAGTGCGCAGTAAGCCACAGAGATGACCCTTTCGCCTGGGTCACGGTCGATCTCGCCGTATGTGCCGACCTGTGTCAGGTACATATTGTCAAGACCAGTAAGTTCATTCAGCGTACGCTCCGCTGCTTCGTGCAGACTCTCGTTAGGTCTTACGAAGCCACCGTAAAGCGACCACTGGCCCATTCCCGGGTCTAATTTTCTTTTGCCGATGAGAAGTTTGAGTTTTCCTTCATCAAAACCGAAGACTATACAGTCAACAGAAACTAAAATCGGCTCGATATTGTCATAGTATTGCGTCATATTCTTTCGCTACCCTTATGTGTGTTATTGTTTAAGAAAGCATTTTAATCGCTCGCAGTCTCACGACTTTACCGACCGGGCGATTGTATTTTTAAGTGCGGGAATTATTACAAGTCCCGATTTGACGTAGATTTTCAGTTATTTAGTCCAATACAGTAACCACTTATATATTAATAAGGTGGAAACCATTTTGTTTTCTTCAGAAAATCAATGTTGAGATGGAAAGTGACGGTCTGGCGAACAGTCGCCACTTTCCATCCCTTCATTGTGGAATATTATTGTATTCCCGGATTACCAGAGGGCAATATAGAGAATAGCGAGAATCACGATAACTCCGCACGCACCGATATTGAAAGCACGGTCAGTCTTGAAGATGTTGAGGTCGATAGCTACGCGCTTAGGATCCTGCACCTTGTCAAGAGCATTGGAACGGAGATAGAAACCGATAGTGGCGGTCATCGCTGCCATGAATACCATCGCACCTGCAACGCCATGGACTGCGAGAGTCGTATTGAAGTAAGAGAGCACGAGGAACACTACTGACAATGCGCATACTGCATACATCACTGTACTCCAGAAGAGCTGCTTCTTGATAGTGGTGTCAGAAAGTGGGTCAGCAGGCTCAGCCTTGCCGCTTCTCAATGAGATTCCTACGAAGAGAATTACGAGTACGATGAACACATAACCTGAACGAACAAGGAATGGAACATCAGGCATTGTAAACTTGAAGAGGATAGAGAAAGCGAATGTACCGATAGCGGCAACAACAGCTGCGGTGCCGGAAGCGCGCTTCCAGAGGAGACCGAGACCGAAGATAACCACTACGCCTGGATATACGAATGAAGAGTATTCCTGGATGAACTGGAATGCCTGGTCGATACCGCCCATCAATGGATAAACAGCGAAGAGGGCGATGAGCAGAGCAGCAACGGAAGTCAAACGACCTACAGTAACGAGACGTCTCTCACTTGCAGTCTTGTTGATGAACTGCTTGTAGATGTCCATCGTGAAGAGAGTGGAAGTAGAGTTGAACATTGAAGCGAGAGAAGAGATTACAGCGGCTGCGAGAGCAGCGAAAGAGAGACCCTTGACGAATGTAGGGGTGAAGTTACGGATAAGGAATGGGTAAGCGTCATCAGAGCGCTCGATGCCACCGGCAAGAGTATGACGGAGAGATTCGAGAGCAGCGCCGTCGCCATTCATGATATAGAATGCGCAAACACCAGGGATACAAACGATGAATGGGATGAGTATCTTGAGGAAAGCAGCGAAGATCATACCCTTCTTAGCCTCAGAGAGAGACTTGGCAGCAAGACCCTTCTGGATGATGTACTGGTTGAAGCCCCAGTAACCGAGGTTTGTAAGCCAGAGAGCACCGAAGATAAGAACGATACCAGGGTTGGTGAAGAATGGGTCTTCCTTCTGAACCACAACGCCATTTTCTACCACACCGTTGACTACTGGATAAAGATCTTCCTGACGGGTTACGACAAGATTGAAGTGCTTGTCGCCAGGCTGGTTGACGCACCAGTCAAATATATTGCCCAATGCCTCGATAGCACCGCAGCCCCATACCTCGTGACCGATTACGGAGAGAGCGGCATAAGCAGTGATAAGACCGCCACCTACGAGGAATGTCACCTGCATAACGTCGGTCCAAGCCACAGAAGCGAGACCGCCATAGATGGAATAAACACCTGCAATGACGAAAAGAGTGAGGATGATTACCATACGAACCTGGTCAATCTCGATGCCGCCTACATTGATGATCATGTCAGTAGGGAGACCGAGAATCTGCTGGATAGCGAGAGCACCGAGCCAAGATACGGAGGTAAGGTTCACGAATACATAGAGGAAAAGCCAAAGGAGAGAGAAAGCGAGTCCTACACCCCAGTTGTAACGCTCACGAAGGAACTGCGGAATAGTGAAGATCTTCTTCTCAATCATCAATGGAAGAAGGAACTTACCAACTACAATCAGAGTAGCGGCTGCCATAAGTTCGTAAGCTGCCTGTGCGATACCAGACGCGAAAGCAGAACCGGACATACCGATAAACTGCTCAGCTGAGATATTTGCAGCGATGAGGGATGCACCTACTGCCCACCAGGTCAATGTGTTGCCGGCGAGGAAGTAGTCTGTGGAAGATTTCTCTTCTCCCTTCTTGCTACGGCTGAGGAACATTCCCAAACCTACAAGAAGTACAATGTAGGCAATAAAGACTACATAGTCAATGGTCTCAAAGCCATTGTTCTTTAAAGCTTCTAATACGCTCATTGTTTTGTTAGAGTTTTTGGAGTTTTGTTTTAATATTTGTATTTATTTTTTTCTTCAGATAAAATGCTGTAATCATCTGGCAATCAATAACACGCCAAGCCACTGACAGACTACGCAACCTATCAGTGGCATTAGCGTTGTATTACTTGATTGAGAATCTGTAAGCAGCGTGGCTGTAGTACTTCTCGCCTGGCTTGAGAGTAGGCTGCACGAAGTCCTTCTTGTTTGGAGAGTCAGGATATTTCTGGCTTTCGAGACAAACGCTGACATACTGTGGGTATTTTCCGCCCTTGTGCTTGATGCTCGGCTCATTGCCGATGCCCTGGAAATTACCTGTGTAGCACTGGACGCCTGGCTCATTGGTGAACATCTCAAGGAAGATTCCAGTCTTAGGAGAATAGAGGGAAGCGCAGACCTTGGTGTCGTCGCCCTTGCCGTCCTTGTAAGTATTGAGACAGAAATTATGGTCGATGCCGCCATTAGCATTCTTCACCTGATCGAAGTCAGCACCGATTGCGTCCTTGATGGCGTGCGGTGTGGTGAAGTCGAATGGAGTGCCCTTGACAGGCTTGATTTCGCCAGTTGGGATATAGAATTCATCAGAAGGAGTGAAATTGTCAGCGTTGAGATAGAGAATCATGTCAGTACCTACGCTGTTGAAATCACCGTTGAGGTTGTAATAATTATGGTTTGTCTGGTTGATGATGGTTTCCTTGTCTGTGGTTGCCTCCCAAACCATGTCGAGAGTATTGTCAGACTTGAGGGTGTAAGTGGTTGTAGCCTTTACAGTTCCAGGGAAACCGTTTTCTCCATCAGGAGCAGTGATGGTCAGTTTGAGGATGGAGTCGCCCACCTGCTCTGCCTCATACACCTGGTTCATCCAGCCTGTAGTGCCACCACCGTGGAGACAATTCATCTTGTCATTCTGCTTCAACTGGTACTCCTGACCGTTGAGTGAGAACTTACCGCCAGCGATACGGTTGGCATATCGACCTACAGAAGATCCGTAATCGCTTGGAGAATTGAGAGTGTCAGCATACTGTGCGATATTGTCGAAACCGAGAACCACATCAGTTGGTTTACCATCCTTGTCTGGAACGACGAGTGAAACGACGCGTCCGCCATAGTTTGTGATGCAGACTTCCATGCCGTTGGCATTTGTAAGAGTATAGAGAGCCACCTTCTTTCCACCGATTACGGTGTCGAAAGCTGCAGCATCGAGTCCAGACTGTGTAAGTGTAGATTTGCCTTCCGTTGAAGAGCAAGCAGAGAACATTGCTACTGCAACGCCTGCTGAGAAAAGTAATGTCTTTAGGTTGTTCATATTGCTTAGTATTTTGAATAGATTTGTATTTGTTTTTACAAAATCGTTTCAAAGGTAATCTATTTTTTTTACCCATGCAAGAAAACACACATATTATTTGAGAAAAATGGAAAGAAAGACCCTCATTTTGCAATCTGCTCTAAGCAAAATGGGGTAAAAATGAAGAATTGAAGTGTAAATAGGACACTTTTATACAAGCTCTCGCTTTTTGCTCTTCTACACATCATTTCATCTGTGCGATTGTGGAAAATGACGAAAAATAACGAAAATGGGCTTACTAGACGTGACTGCATTTTCTGCATAGTCGGCAAAGGCCAAAAGCGAAAGAAAGGACTTTAGTGACAGTAAAAAAACAACTTGGTACGATTTGAGGGAAAAATGTACTATATCAATTTGTTCTCAACCTCATCTTTTTGGCTATTTTCTTCCCTCTCATCGGTCATATAGCCCGCTATACTCCCTCTTCGAGTGAAGAAAATATCTCAAAAATATGAGGCTCAAATCATACCAATTTATTTTTTCACCGTCACTTAGCGGCAAATATAAGGAAGAAGCGACCAGCCACTCTGCCGGAACCAAAAGAGGTCCGGGCAGAGTGGCAGGAATTATGTTGAAGTATAGGAAATACTTAGAAGTTGAAGTAGCGGGCTGCGTTGTTGTAGCAGATATCCTCTACCATCTGACGCACGCGCTTCTCTTCGTAACCAGTGAATGGGATAAGACCCTTCTCAATGTCATTGCCGAGGAGATTACAGAGTGTGCGACGGAAATACTCGTGACGTGGATAAGAGAGGAATGAGCGTGAGTCGGTCAGCATACCTACGAAGCGAGAGAGAAGACCGAGCACTGAGAGAGCGTTCATCTGCTTCTCCATGCCATCCTTCTGATCGAGGAACCACCAACCAGAACCAAACTGAATCTTTCCTGCAACAGAACCATCCTGGAAGTTACCGAGCATAGTAGCGATAACCTCGTTAGCACATGGGTTGAGGTTGTAGAGGATTGTCTTGGCGAGAGTGCCGTTGGTGTTGAGTTCATCGAGGAAATGAGACATTGCTTTTGCTGTGGTGAACTCACCGATTGAGTCGAAACCTGTGTCAGCTCCGAGCTTAGCAAACATCTTAGAGTTGTTGTTGCGAATAGCACCGTAGTGATACTGCTGTGCCCAGCCAGAAGCATAGTCCATCTTGCCCTGCTCGAAGAGATAAGCGTGCTTATACTTGCGCTCTTCTTCCTTAGTGATTGCCTCGCCAGCGAGTGCCTTCTTCATGATAGCATCAATCTCAGCCTCTGTGTATGGCTCGTCGTAGAATTCCTCAATACCATGGTCAGAGAGTTTACATCCCATTGTCTCGAAGAAATCATGACGCTTCTGGAGAGCAGCAACGAGCTCTGCGAAGCAAGTGATAGGCATCTCAGCAACGCTTGCGAGCTTCTCGATGTAAGCCTTCCAAGTGGTAGCGTCGATGTTCATGCCAGCGTCAGGACGCCATGTAGGGAGCATGCGTGTCTTTGCTGTAGGGTCGTCCTTCACCACTTTGTGCCACTCCAGGGAGTCTGCAGGGTCGTCAGTGGTGCAGACAATCTTCACGTTGTAGTGCTCCATCATTCCGCGTGGGCAGAACTTAGGGTCATTCTGTATCTGATTGTTGCAGTCGTCATATATCTCGCGTGCTGTCTCAGGATTGAGGAGCTTGTCAATTCCGAAAGCCGTCTTGAGCTCAAGGTGTGTCCAGTGATACAATGGGTTGCGGAATGTGTAAGGCACGGTCTCAGCCCATTTCTCGAACTTCTCCCAGTCAGTAGTGTCCTTGCCGGTGCAGAAACGCTCGTCGATGCCGTTGGAACGCATAGCACGCCACTTGTAGTGGTCGCCCATAAGCCAGATCTGCGCGATGGAATCGAAGCGCTTGTTTTCAGCGACCATCTGTGGAATAAGGTGGCAGTGATAGTCGATGATAGGCATCTTGGCAGCGTGGTTGTGATAGAGGTCCTGCGCTGTCTTCGTTTCGAGAAGGAAGTTCTCGTCGTTGAATTGTTTCATTTCAGTTTAGATTTAAAATATTGTTGTTTGTTAATACAGTAGTAGCGGAAAAGAGGCTGATATTATCAAATACTGCCCATTTTCGATGCAAATGTACTACTTTTTTTGCAAATAAAGAATGTTTCCCTTGATTTTTCAAAAAATATAACTAAATTTGCAGTCCGTAAGGCAATGAAACCTATTAACCCAATAAAAAAAAGAACATGAAAACCTCCACACTGCATGAATCTCTCAAGCGCACCGAGCGAGTTCTCCTTATTTATACAGGTGGCACAATCGGTATGGGACGAAACGAAAAGACCGGCGCTTTGGAGCCTCTTGACTTCAACCATCTCCTGTCCCGCATTCCGGAACTGGAGCAGATTCAGGCGAACATCACGGTTTATCAGTTTGACAAACCTATAGACTCAAGCGACATGGACTATCTCGTCTGGTCGCAACTTGTGCAGATAATCAGCCAAAACTATACCCGCTACGACGGCTTCGTAATCCTCCACGGTACAGACACTATGGCTTACACAGCATCAGCCCTCTCATTCATGCTGCAAAACCTTACTAAGCCCGTCATTCTCACCGGATCCCAACTGCCTATCGGCCAGATGCGTACTGACGGCAAGGAGAACCTTATCACGAGCATCGAGCTCGCTTCGCTGAAGAATGAGTGCGGCGTGACTCCAATCCCTGAGGTCTGCATCTACTTTGGTGGACACCTGCTGCGCGGAAACCGAAGCACCAAGCAGGACGCTGAGCAGTTCAACGCTTTCGAATCATTCAATTATCCTCACCTCTGCGAGGCTGGAGTGGAATTCAATTTCAACTACCACCATATTCTCCAGCCAGACTTCACCCGTCCGATGATTCCCCATAAGGAGATGAACCCTAACATTCTCGTATTCTCCTTATTCCCAGGACTTCAGGAGTCTGTATTCAAGCATATCATTGACAATCCGAACCTTAAGGGAATCGTGATGCGAAGCTATGGCTCCGGCAATGCTCCACAGCAGAAATGGCTCACCGATATGCTTACCACTGCTGTGGATCGTGGCGTAGTAATCGTCAATATCTCCCAGTGTGTGGCTGGTCGTGTAGAAATGGAGAGATATGGTGCAGGTCTCCACCTCTTTAATGCCGGCGTTCTCTCAGGCTACGACAGCACCATCGAAGCGGCTACGACAAAGCTCATGCACCTCTCTGCACTTCACTCTGACCCGGGCGTAATCACCGAGCACATGAAGCGTTGCTTGGCTGGTGAAATCACTCTGGACAGTTGTCTGGTGAAAGAATAGAAACAATCATTTCAAGGATAGCCCCCTCTTATCCCCACTGGGGACGGGAGGGGGCTATCCTTCATACAGTTTTATTCTATTTCCCATTTCAACCAACTACAAAGGAATGAATAAACCTACAACCAAACAATTTCTCACATTTCTCACGTTATTCTTTGCATTTTGAAAATTAATTATTACCTTTGCAGACAGATTGTTACAAACAAAGGTAAAAAGATAAGTAAATAACACAAAATACAAATGTTAAGAATAGCATTGCAATCCAAAGGCCGTCTCTTTGAAGACTGCATCAATCTGCTCAATGAAGCAGACATCAAAGTAAGTTCCAGCAAGCGAGTCCTCCTCGCCCAGTCAGGCAATTTCCCACTCGAAGTGCTCTATCTCCGCGATGACGATATTCCGCAGAGCGTGGCGTTAGGCGTGGCCGACATCGGCATCGTGGGCGAGAATGAATTTCTGGAGCGTCATGAAGACGCAGAGATAATAAGCCGACTCGGCTTCTCAAAGTGCCGTCTCTCGCTCGCTATCCCCAAGTCTGTGGAATACACTGGATTGGAATGGTTCAACGGAAAGAAGATTGCCACCTCTTACCCTGTCATTCTTCGCAACTTCCTGGAGAAGAACAACATCGATGCGGAGATACACATCATCACCGGAAGCGTGGAGATAGCACCGGGAATATGCCTTGCAGACGGCATCTTCGACATCGTATCGAGCGGTTCAACACTCGTGAGCAACAACCTCCGAGAGGTGGAAGTGGTGACTCAGAGCGAGGCACTGCTCATAGCCCACAAAGGTCTCTCTGACGAAAAGCGCGAGATCCTCAATGAGATGCTCTTCCGCTTTGAGGCTGTAAAGAATGCTGAAGGTCAGAAATATGTACGCATGAACGCACCTAAGGCAAAGCTGAAGGAGATTGTGGAAGTGCTTCCTGGACTCAAAAGCCCTACCATCATACCGCTTGCTGACGAGGAATGGTGCTCTGTCCACGCTGTAATCGGACAGAAGGTGTTCTGGGAAATCATCGGTAAACTGAAGGAACTCGGTGCCCAGGGCATTCTGGTCAATACTATCGAGAAGATGATTATCTAATTTGTGGTTGTTGGTTGTTGGTTTTCGGTTTTTTGGCTCTTTAGTGAGAAAAACGCACCAGCAGCACACAGAAGCCACTGTGTCGGGCGCTTTTACGCCCGATTCCACAAAAAAAGCTTAAGCAAATGAGAATAACGAAATACCCGACCAAAGAAGAGATAGCTAAGATAATAGAGCGCCCGCACCTTGACGTCTCTCAGCTCAATGCCACCGTAGCCACCGTCTTGGCTGACGTGAAAGCCAATGGCGACAAGGCAGTGATGGAATACGAAGCAAAGTTTGACAAGGCAAACCTCACGCAGCTCGCTGTTACCGAAGAGGAAATGCTTGAAGCAGAGAGCCTTGTAAGCAAGGAATTAAAGAATTCCCTCATCCTTGCCCACCAGAACATCGCACGCTTTCATGAGTCGCAGAAATTTGAGACACAGAAGGTGGAGACGGCTCCTGGCGTTGTATGCTGGCAGAAAAGCGTTGCAATAGAGAAGGTCGGACTTTACATTCCAGGCGGCACTGCCCCACTCTTCTCCACCGTTCTCATGCTTGCCACTCCTGCCAAGATTGCGGGATGCAAGGAAATCGTGCTCTGCACTCCGCCAAACAAGGAAGGAAAAGTGAATCCTGCCATCCTCGTGGCGGCTCGTGTGGCTGGTGTGGGTAAGATTTTCAAGGCTGGCGGCGTACAGGCCATAGGCGCAATGGCTTACGGAACTGAGTCCGTACCAAAGGTTTACAAGATTTTCGGACCGGGAAACCAATACGTAATGGCTGCAAAACAGCAGGTTTCACTCCATGATGCTGCGATAGATATGCCGGCAGGACCGAGTGAAGTCTGCGTCATTGCCGATGAGACGAGCAATGCCTCCTACGTGGCTGCCGACCTTCTCTCACAGGCTGAACACGGCATTGACTCCCAGGTGATTCTCATCAGCACTTCCGAGGCGATGATTGCCCAGGTGGAGGATGAACTGAAGAAGCAGCTTGCCGTGCTTCCACGCCACGAAATCGCGGAGAAGACACTGGAAAACTCCAATTTCGTACTCGTTCACGACAAGGACGAAGCGATGGATCTCAGCAACGCTTATGCGCCTGAACATCTCATCATCGCCACTTCCGACTATGATTCTCTGGCAGAAAAGGTGGTGAATGCTGGCAGCGTGTTCCTCGGACAGTATGCCTGCGAGTCGGCTGGCGACTATGCCAGCGGCACTAACCACACGCTTCCTACGCACGGTTACGCCCTTGCCTATAATGGTGTAAACCTCGATTCCTACAATCGCAAGATTACTTTCCAGCACCTTTCCGCTGAAGGAATCCGCTCCATCGGTCGTGCCGTGGTCTGCATGGCAGAAAATGAGCAGCTCGAAGCTCATGCCAATGCGATGCGTGTGAGGGTCAACAATATTCTTAAAACAAGATAAAATCAGCGTCCGCCTCACCTCCCCCCACACGATTCACTCAAACGTCCGCCACCGTGTCGGGCGCGTCATCGCCCGATTCCCCGACTAAAAAAGACAAACAATGAAACCACTTAAAGAATTGACAAGACCGAACATCTGGTCGTTGGCACCATACAGCAGTGCGAGAAATGAATACTCGGGCCACGTGGCTCGCGTCTTTCTCGATGCCAATGAGAGTCCATACAATAATCCTTACAACCGCTATCCTGACCCTCTCCAGCAGGAGGTGAAGGAGCGCATCTCCGTAATCAAGCACGTTCCGGTGGAGAATATATTCCTCGGCAATGGTTCGGATGAAGCCATAGACCTCGTATATCGCTGCTTCTGCGAACCTAAGAAGGATAATGTCGTTGCCATCGAACCGACCTACGGAATGTATAAAGTCTGCGCCGATATCAATGACGTGGAATATCGCCCTGTGCTTCTGGATGCTGATTTCCAGATAAAAGCAGATGCTTTGCTGGATGCCTGCGATGACAACACGAAGGTGATATGGATATGTTCGCCAAACAATCCTACGGGAAACAGCATTGACCGCGACGAGATTATCAAGGTGATAACCTCTTTCCAGGGCATTGTGGTGGTGGACGAGGCCTACATCGACTTCTCCCAGGAGAAGAGTCTGACAAGGTTTCTCGCCAAACTGCCAAACGTGATTGTCCTCCAGACCATGAGCAAGGCATGGGCTTCTGCCGCTATCCGCTGCGGAATGGCTTTCGCGAGTGAGGAGATTATCTCTATATATAATAAGGTGAAATATCCTTACAACGTCAACAAACTGACGCAACAGGAGGCTCTCGACCGTCTCAACCGCAATTTTGAGGTGGAGCAATGGGTGAAGCTCATCCTTCAGGAGCGCCGTCAGCTCATGGATTCCTTTGCCCTTCTGCCTATCTGCAAGAAGGTTTATCCTACGGATGCAAACTTCTTTCTCGCTGAGATGGAGGATGCGCAAGCCACTTACGATTACCTCGTGGCGAAGGGAATAATCGTGCGTAACCGCTCACGCATCACTCTCTGCCACAACTGTCTCCGCATCACCATCGGCACAAGGGAAGAAAACTCCGAACTGCTCAGCGCTCTGCGGACGATTTGAGAGAATGAAGAATAGCCCCCTCTTATCTCCCTATAGGGGGAGGCAGGATACGTTCTTCGGCTTGATGTTTCTAAATGAATGAGAATAAAGTAAAAGGGAATAGAAAACAGGGAATAGGAGATTACCGTTGCTACTTGTGGTTTCTCACTAATGAGATCAAATCAAGCGAACAAACGTAATCTCCTATTCCCTTTTACCTATTACCTTATCTTCCCCCCCCAGGGGAACAGGACGGGGGGCTATATTACCGTTATCTTAGCAAACTTCAAGAGAAGTTGCTTAGTTCCAGCATTCTGGAAATCAACGGTTGCCTTGGCTGAAGCGCCATCACCTGAGAGGGCGGTGACCACTCCCACTCCAAAACGGTTGTGCTCTATCCTGTCGCCCACCGAGAGCGTCGGGATGCTTGCTGGAGCACCAGAACTGCGGTTTGCCGAAGAAGATGATGATGAGGATGAAAATGAAGAAGGCGAATCCATAGTGTTGCTTCCACGAAGCATTCCGCTGCGGTTTGCGCCTACCGACAATGCTTCACGCACCTTACGCAGATTGCCTCCACGCGCTTCCAGTTCCCGCTCAAAGGCTGGACTAAAAGGATTGACTGGTGACTCCGCCTTTCTGCCTTCCGTAATCTTCGGCTTTGGGTCAGCCATAAACTGTGAAGCGACAGGATGAGAATTCTGCATCCTGCCATTGGAATACCTTGAAGATGAGGAAGAACCGTAGTTTTTCCTGTTGTTTCTGCTGAATGAATCCATCTCTGACGAATTGGCATCCATCTCTATGAGTCTTGGGTCTATGTCCTTGAGGAAACGGCTCGGAGCATCAAACTCCATCCTTCCGTATCTGAAGCGCGTCTTGGCGCAGGTAAGCACGCATGAGTTTTCCGCTCTCGTGATTGCCACATAGAAGAGACGGCGTTCCTCTTCCAGCAGTCGCATGGAGTCGGTACACATAGGCGAAGGGAAGATATTCTCCTCCATTCCCACCACATAGACGGAAGGAAACTCCAGACCTTTGGCGCTGTGGATGGTCATCATCGACACCTTGTCCTTGTCGTCATCGTCGCCGGTCTGGCGGTCGGTCATCAGCGAGACATCCTGTAGGAAGTCTGTAAGCCCCACGGGCAGTTCTTCCTCACGTCCGTCCTCCACGAAGTCCTGCAGCGAGTTGACCAGTTCCTCCAGATTTTCCTGACGCGACGTATCGTCAGCATTCGTTCCACTGTAGATATCCGCCGTTATCCCACTCTTCTTGATGATGTCCTTACCGAGTTCGAAAGCGTCATCCACGCCAAGTCGCTGGCTGAAGCCTTCTATCATCTGGCAGAAGAGGCTGAGCTTGTTTGTCGTTCCCTTGTTTATCTCCACTCCGTAAGCCGACGGATTCTGCGCCACGGTCCACAGGCTGACATTCCTCTCCTGTGCTCCTGCCACTATTTTATTTACCGTAGTGTCACCGATTCCTCGTGCTGGATAGTTGATTATCCTTCGGAATGCCTCTTCATCGTGATGGTTCACCACGAGTCTGAAATAGGCTATCACGTCCTTTATCTCCTTACGCTGGTAGAAGCTCATGCCTCCATATATCCTGTAGGGGATGTTGTCCTTGAGCATCTGCTCCTCGAATGTGCGGCTCTGATAGTTTGTACGGTAGAGGATAGCGAACTCGGAGTACTGCTTTCCCTCGCTTTTCACGGCACGCTTGATGTCCTTGCAGATGCTTATAGCTTCCTCCTTGTCGCTCGAAAGCACTCTGAGACGCAGCTTCTCTCCTTCCGAGTTTTCGCTGAACACGTCTTTTTCTATCTGTCGGCAATTGTGCTTTATGAGACTGTTGGCTGCCTTTACGATGTTCTGCGTGGATCGGTAGTTCTGCTCCAGTTTGAACATTCGGCTGCCATCATACTGCTGCTGGAAGTCGAGTATGTTGTCGATGTTGGCTCCACGGAATCCGTAGATACTCTGTGCATCGTCGCCCACCACGCAGACGTGCTGATGTCCGCCTGTCAACTGCCACACTATCTGCTGCTGGACATAGTTAGTGTCCTGATACTCATCCACGAGCACGAAGCGGAAGCGCTCTCTATATTTCTCCCTTACCTCCGGATTGTCATGGAGAAGGCGGAACGTATAGACCAGAAGGTCATCGAAATCCATCGCATTGCTCTTGCGGCAGTTGTCCACATACATGGAATATATGTCCGGCATACGATCCATTCTCGACTGCTGGTCGCGCACCATAATATTCGTGTTCCCAGCATATTGCGCTGGCAGAATCAGCTTGTTCTTTGCCATCGAGATGCGGTTGTGCACCTCTGCCGGCTTGTATATCTTGTCGTCGAGTCCGAGCGTCTTGACGATGTTCTTGCAGAGCGATCTGGAGTCCGTCTCGTCATAGATGGTGAAATTGGAATCGTAGCCTATCAGCCCCGCTTCCCTTCTGAGTATTCTGGAAAAGACGCTGTGGAATGTTCCCATCTGGAGCGAGTAAGCCGACTCTCCCACGAGTCGCGAGATGCGTTCCTTCATCTCGTTTGCTGCCTTGTTGGTGAATGTGAGTGCCATTATCTCCCACGGCTTGTAGCCCTGCGTCAGGAGATATGCTATCTTGTATGTGAGCACTCTCGTCTTTCCCGATCCTGCACCGGCAATGACGAGTGAAGCACCGTCGATGTATTCCACGGCTTTAAGTTGGGCTGGATTCAGCTGTGCCGAGAGCGATTCCCAGAGCGACTCCGCCGTACCGTGGGTTCCCGAAGTGGAAGGTGTATCGTTATATGATAAATTATCAATATTATTCATTTCGTTATTGTCGATTACTGTGTTAGGTAAATATCAATATACAACCTGACAGCATGATAGGTTTCCAATATAGGGAAACCGCAAGCAAAGGAAGGCAATCTTCCTATTACCCTTACGCTATTCCCTATCACCTGAAGTGCGTTCCCTATTTCTTAACAGGAAACAAATCCACATACTTCATCTGGCGCTCTATCTGGATACGACGCTTCTTCATATATGGCGAAGGACTGGCACTGGAGAACTTCCGCGGATTGGGTAGCGTGGCGGCTATCTGCGCGCATTCGCTGCGGGTGAGGTCTTTAGCATCCTTGCCGAAATTGTATTCGGCGCAGGCCTGTGCTCCATAGATTCCGTTACCCATTTCTATCGAGTTGAGATACACTTCCATTATCCTCTCCTTGCCCCATAGGGCTTCTATCAGGACAGTGAAATACATCTCGAATCCTTTTCTTATCCATGATCTGCCCGGCCAGAGAAACACGTTCTTCGCTGTCTGCTGCGTGATGGTGCTCGCACCGTGCTTTGTTCCGCCTTTCTTGTTGTGTTTCACCGCCTTCTGTATGGCGTTGAAATCAAAGCCGTGGTGCATCAGGAAGCGCTGGTCCTCGCTTGCCATCACTGCCACTGGCATGTATTTGGACATCTCGTCGAGAGACACCCACGTATGATGCAGCCTTACCTCATATTCGTCCGACACCATCTGCTCGCCGAGGCGGATAAACATCAGCGGCGTGAAATAGACGGGCACGAAGCGGTAAGCCACTACAACAAGAATAGTGGAGGCAAAGAATGCCACCACTATCCATCGTATTATCTTAGCAAATATTTTCACGGTAAGGGAATTGTTTAAAATGAAGAATGTAGAATGAAGAATGAAGAATCGGGATTACGTACTACACCTTGAGATTCCTCGTTGAGATTCCATGAAAAGCAAGACTAACTCCCATTCTTCACTCTTCATTCTTCACTCTTCATTTAACAGATTCTTACAACTGTCCGTTCTCAGCGGCCTTGATGGTCTCTGCGTTAGCGTAAACGTAAACCTCCACGCGGCGGTTCTTTGAGCGACCAGCAGCAGTTGAATTGTCTGCCTCTGGCACTGTAGAGCCCATGCCCATTACGTTCTTCACCTGGGCTGATGAAACGCCGAGCATCTTCATGTAGTTGCTCACGCTCTGCGCACGCTTCTCTGAGAGAGGGTTGTTGATAGCGTCTGAACCGGTGCTATCAGTGTGACCTACCACTGTCACGTCACAGTCGGTGTTGTTCTTGAGGAACTGAGCCACAGAGGCGATGTTCTGCTTTGCTGCATCGTTGAGGTCTGCCTTGTTTGATGCGAAGCGGATGCCCTGCTCGTTGAATTCAAACTTGTATCCCTTCAGACCGTTGGCGTCGGTAATCTCTGAGAGGTTGGCGTTGGCTGCTGCGGCTGCTGCCTCTGCAGCCGCCTTCTTCTTGTCCATGTGCTTGCCGATGAGGGCACCTGTACCGCCACCTACTGTGGCACCTACTGCTGCACCGATGGCTGTTCCCTTGGCATTGCCGCCAAGAAGGCGACCTGCTATTGCGCCGAGCACTGCACCGCCGCCTGCTCCGATTGCTGCGCCGGTTCCTGTGTTAGTACTACAACTTGAGATGAGCATGCAGAGACATACTGCTATTGCCCCAAACTTAAACTTTTTCATAATTCTATCTGTAATAGTTAAAAGTTAAAAAATACGATTCTTTTTACCAAAACTGGCGGCAAAGTTAATCATTTTTCCACAAACAACAAACAAAAAACCATAACTATCATCATTCTTCCAACATTTTTTTGTATTTTTGCACTCAAATTTCATTTTCGCATATAAAATTCAATACAAAATATGGCAAAAGAACTTAAAGAATTGACAAAACGCGCTGACAATTACAGTCAGTGGTACAATGATCTCATCACCAAGGCTGACCTCGCTGAGCAGTCTGCAGTAAGAGGCTGCATGGTCATCAAGCCTTACGGCTATGCCATCTGGGAGAAGATGCAGCATCAGCTCGACCTCATGTTCAAGGAGACTGGCGTGCAGAACGCTTACTTCCCTCTCCTCATCCCTAAGTCTTTCCTATCCCGCGAGGCTGAGCACGTGGAAGGCTTCGCAAAGGAATGCGCCGTGGTAACCCACTACCGCCTCAAGACCAATGAGAACGGCGACGGCGTGACCGTGGATCCTAACGCCAAGCTCGAAGAGGAACTCATCATCCGCCCTACTTCCGAGACCATCATCTGGAATACATACAAGAACTGGATCCAGTCATGGCGCGACCTGCCGCTCATGTGCAACCAGTGGTGCAACGTGATGCGATGGGAGATGCGCACCCGTCCGTTCCTCCGCACATCCGAATTCCTCTGGCAGGAAGGCCATACCGCACATGCCACACGTGAGGAAGCTGAGAAGGAGGCACAGCTCATGCTCAAGGTGTATGCCGAGTTTGCTGAGAAATGGATGGCTGTGCCTGTGATGCAGGGCGTGAAGAGCGAGACAGAGCGTTTCGCCGGTGCTCTCGACACATACACCATCGAGGCGATGATGCAGGACGGCAAGGCCCTCCAGAGCGGCACTTCCCACTTCCTCGGACAGAACTTCGCAAAGGCTTTCGATGTCACCTATCTTAATAAGGAGAACAAACCGGAATATGTTTGGGCTACCTCATGGGGTGTGAGCACCCGTCTCATCGGCGCTCTCATCATGACCCACTCTGACGACAACGGTCTCGTGCTCCCTCCACGCCTCGCTCCTATCCAGGTCGTTATCATCCCTATCGGCAAGGCCGACCAGATTGCTGCTGTCTCCGAAGCCATGAAGCCGGTCATCGACGCACTCCGACAGCTCGGCATCAGCGTCAAGTTTGATGACTCTGACAACAAGCGTCCGGGATTCAAGTTTGCCGACTACGAACTCAAGGGCGTTCCTGTACGCCTCGTCATGGGCGGTCGTGACCTTGAGAACGGCACAGTAGAAGTAATGCGCCGTGACACCCTGGAGAAGGAGACCGTTCCTTTCGAGGGCATCGTCGATTACGTCAAGAATCTCCTCGACGCCATCCAGGACAACATCTTCGAGAAGGCCCGCTCCTTCCGCGACGCTCATATCTATGAGTGCGACAACTATGAGGAGTTCAAGGAGAAGGTGAAGGACGGCGGCTTCTTCCTCTGCCACTGGGACGGCACTGCCGAGACCGAGGCCAAGATTAAGGAAGAGACACAGGCCACCATCCGCTGCGTGCCGTTCGCCTTCGAGCAGACACCAGGCTTCGACATGGTTACAGGCAAGCCTTCCAAGTGCCGTGTGCTCATCGCCCGCAGCTACTAAGAAGAGCCTCTTCTTGAATGAAAAATATTCTTAAATGAAGAATAATGAATGAAGAATGAAGAATGAAGAATGAGAGTTAGTCTTGCCGCTTGATGGATTCTGCGCAAGAATATGAACCATACTCGGATTCATCATTCTTCATTTTGAACATTCTTCATTTATAAGCATTATGAATTATAAATTATTATTAATACCCCTCCTTGCACTTCCCCTGACGCAAGCGCAAGCGCAGTCCCAGTTCCCGTCCCGCCTCCAAGGCATCGAGGCGGCTGTCGAGATGCAGTCGTCGTTCGCTGACGGCACTACGCCCCTGTGGCTCAACGCTAACCGCTACGGCATGAGTTCGCTAAGTTCCAGCAACGGCTTCGTCCGCATCAAGGCTGAGCGACCGCTGCATTGCGACTCCTCCCGCATCTGGGCCATAGGCTACGCCGCCGACGTCGCCGCCGCTTCCCATCTCGCCAGCGACGTGCTCCTCCAGCAGCTCTACCTCAAGGTACGTTACAGGAAAGCATCCCTCACCATCGGACAGCGCGAGGAACCGCTATCCCTCAAGCCACAGGCACTCACCACAGGTAGCCAGGCGCTCGGCATAAACGCACGACCTATCCCTGGCATACGCATCGCCTTCGACGACTACGTGCCCTTCCTCCACGGATGGATGGGCATCAAGGGACATTTCTTCTACGGTATGCAGACCGACGGACATTTCCAGAAGACCATGGAGACAAGGAGATACCTCACTGATGTCCTCGTGCACCATAAGTCCGGTTTCCTCCGCTTCGGCAAGCCAGAACGCCCTCTTACCGTCGAGGTCGGACTGGAGATGGCTACACAGTTTGGCGGCACCACGCATTACGCCGACGGCACCGTCACAAGGCACGACAGAGGCCCTAAAGCCTTCTTCAAAGCCATCTATGGCGGCAAGAACGACAAGGAGAGCGGCAACTACCGCTCCGCCGAAGGCAATATGCTCGGGTCATGGCTCATGTGCGTCAACTACGACCGACCCTCCTACGCTTTCTCCGCCTATGCCGACCATTATTTCGAGGACGACTCTCAGCTCTTCATGATGGACTTCGACGGCTACGGCAAAGGCGATGAATGGAACCAGCGCAAGCACCATCGCGTGCTGCTCTATCCACTACGTGACATCCTCCTCGGCGCTCATCTACATCTCAAGCGGTTCCAGCCCGTGCAGCATCTCGTGGTGGAGTATATATCCAGCCGCTATCAGAGCGGACCCATCTACCACGACCACAGCATGTATATCCCCGACCATATCGGCGGGTCAGACAACTATCTCAACCACGGCACCTACGGCAGTTGGTCACACTGGGGACAGATCAGCGGCAACCCGCTCTATCGTGCACCGCTCTACGACGGCAACGCACTCGGCACCACGTCAAACCGCTTCAAGGCCTTCCATGTCGCCCTCGCCGGCAGTCCACTGCCGTCACTCTCCTACCGCCTCTTCGCCACCTGGCAGAAGAGCTGGGGCACATACTCCAACCCCTTCCTCGACGTGCAGCGCAACGTCAGCCTGATGGCGGAAGCGGAGTATTCCCTCCCTGGGGCGCTGCGTGACATCACCCTCCGTGCCGCCGCCGGCACAGACAGGGGCAAGCTCCTCGGTGACAACACAGGTGCACAGTTCAGTATCATTTGGAAAGGACTATTATGCAGATAAAGTTTTTCTCCCCCATCCTCGCCGTTCTCCTCACTGTCCTCACCCTCTCCCTCACGTCATGCGAGATGGAGACGCACAGCAACGGACAGCTCGACGGCTTCTGGCAGCTCCACTCCATCGACACCATTGCCAACGGCAAGACTGTCAACATGGTTTCCAAGCGCCGCTTCTGGTCGTTCCAGGCAAAGTTGCTCAAGACGTCCGACTACACCGGCACCTCCGCCACCATCCTCCTGCGCTTCCAGCACAATGGCGACACGCTGCGTCTCTACGACCCCGTCAAGTATAAAGCCACCATCACAGACCCCGATGGCATGGACACACCGCTCACCGACCCATCCCTCCTCCTGCCTTACGGCATCCCATCCCTCTCCTCCTCCTTCCGCATCCTCACACTCTCCAGCGAATGGATGATCCTCGAAAGCAATGAGGGTATCAGAATCAGATTCAGGAAATTCTGAATTGGATGGATATGACGGGATATATTGAGAGAAATGTATGGACGATAATTATAAACTTAAACGATATGAAAAAAACAACTATTACTATTCTATTAACAATTCTTCTCTTTGCTTCCAGCTATGCACAGAGCAACGAGAATGCTAACGGTAGCACTTACGAATTGGTAAAAGGCTACACTAACGTTTCCTCTGACGGAATATATCTGATTGCTGGATATTATTCAGAAAAGTCTGGTGGCGGTAGTCTTTACCTTATGTCTGCTGACAAACTAAACAATGGAGAAATTGAAGGCGAACTTTTTACAACAGTTACAAAAGACGAGCCACCTACTACTATCACTCTTGACGACAAAGCATATTCAAATAGCATATCAGGTTTGGATTATAGAATTTTCTATAAAAGCACAGACAAAAATGGACGCAAGTTCGTAATATTAAATAAAGGGCTTTACTTAACCAATTCCTCAAATAGCATTGAATTCAGAGATATAAACAAGGATGGCAGTTCTTGGATATTGCAAGATATTCCAGACAAGACATACAAACGCATCAGATTCTTTAATGGAAATAAATATCCTTGTTCCATGATTGCATTTCAGAGGTCAGGCACATCTAACATGTTTAAAATATGCAGTCAAACTACTAGTAATGGAGTAGTCATCAACCTCTACAAAAAGGTATCTCACGCAATAACAATAGGCAAGACAGGATATTCGACATTCTATTACAGCAGTAATGACGCAGTATTGCCAGCGGGGCTGACAGCCTACACATACGGCTTAGAGACGAATGGAAACGTAACGGAACTAAAGTCCACTCATCAATTCAATGCTGGGGATATCATTCCTGCAGGATGTGCGGTGGTGGTAAAAGGCAAGCCCGGCACCTACTCCATCACTCTCCAAGACAAGAATTCGACTGATAAATTCGACGACAACATTCTCAAAGGAACTTACTACACGAAGAAATTGGAGGACGACGGCAATACCCAATACTACATGCTCTCTCTGGATGCGAAGGGTGAGAACGTGGGATTCTACTGGGGAGCAACTGACGGCGGACCTTTCACGAACAAGGCCCACAAGGCTTATCTGGCTATCACAAAATCTGCGAGCAGCAAGATATCCTCCTTCGTACTCGCCCCCGAGGACGACAGCGCCACGGGCATAGAAACGATAGAAGACAACGGCACGGCGACTTCTGCTATATACGACTTATCAGGTAGAAGGACCTTAAACCCTTCCCACGGCATATATATCATGAACGGCAAAAAAATACTGAAATGAAAAAGAAAAATTACATCTCCCCTAACCTAATCATCATGTCTATCTCCTCCCACTCGCTTGTGCTCGCTGGCTCGGTCGGCTTATACAACACCGTAGGAACTGAACAGTTAGGCAAATACGGCGACTTCGTGGATGAGGACTATGACGACATGGAGGCGGACTGGTAATCTGCCGCTCCCATTGTTTTCCAGGAGCACGAATGTCTCGGTACTGTCTTCGAGACAGTCGCTCTCTTCTTGTCTGTAATCCCGAGATTTCGTCCCGGGTTACTCTCGCTTCGCTCGGTACTGTCTTCCAGACAGCCCATGCTCATTCCATAGATTCGGAGAATTCGTGGTCGGCTTAACCACTTATTTGTTTTCAGAAGAGCAAGAATTGTTCGAATTGTCCGAATTGTCCGAATAAAAAAACATCAATGGATAAAAACAACGAGAATATGTTTATCCATTGATGTTTTATTTATTACTAAAAAAATCCGAAGTCTGTCACCTTACAAAGAAGGTTTCGACCAACGAACATAACTGTTTATCAGTTAAATAGGGTGTCCAGTTCCATGTTCTAGTTTTTGATTACGTTTTAGCAACTTAAAGTATTAAGAATCAATAAACTAAGTGCAAAATGCAAGGCAATTTTTGCTATCAAAAAAACTGATGTAGATTCGCACAAGATTATAGTTTACTTAGTGAATGATTATCAATGGCTTAGATGGTTATTATACTGTTTTTGATACTAAAAATAGGAACACAGAACTGGACACCCTATCAGTTAAATTATCAATACCTACCTTATCAATCAAGACATATTCTTCTTTCTTGTTGGTAATCACGAATTTGCGTTCTTTTCCTTCCACTTCACACAAAAGGTGATAGTTACCTTTGTACGCCTTTTCTACACGTACATTCTCAAAAATAGTATCACCAATTATGAACGAAACATTCTTTCTTTGTTCTAACAATCCCCACTCTGCCAGATGATTGTTAAGGGTGGTTTCAATAGCACCTATCCAGCGCTGACTAACTTCGCATTCTTCTGCAAAGTGTCTGAATTGGCGAATGGCAGAAGCAACCTCATTTATGATGGTTTCTGCCTTTCTGATACCATTATCTTCGCCAAGAGCCAAAGCATCTTCAAGAGTCTGACCTTGAAGTTTACCCTGCATCATCAGACAATGCATCTTCTCAGGAAGGAAACCACCGACATTGAAGATATAAGTCATATCGTATGCCGGAGAAAGTTGCCATTGACCGCTTTCATCCATCAGGAACGAGAAGTTCTTGTTGTGATCATCCGTATTGTTGGCAAGAATATTGAATACCATTCTGCGAAAGACTTCCTCCTGGGTGCTTTCCGGTAGGCGCATCTTGCGACAAACCATCAGCAACTTTTCATAGCTGTCGGCATCAGGATATAGAGCTGCCAATGTCTGCATGTGCAATTTGCGTTCTTCATCACGATCAAAACGATGTGTAATGAAATGCTTCTGAGCTTCCACCTCTATAATCTTGCAAGGCATCATATTTATACCTGCAGCAATGGCCATTTTATAGTAAGCCATTTCCAATTCGGCAGACGAGCGTTCAGCATCGCCAAACTTCAGTATGCAATAATCAAAGCCCTTATGCCCAGCTATCTGTCCGCTTCTGATTTCTCCCGTTTTCGGATTTATCGCTATGATTGCCTTAGGTTGGCGACCGCCAGCTGATGTTCCGACAGCTATCAACGACTGCATGGTCAGCGATTCGTCTGGCATAAGTCTTACATTCTCACGCTCAACGAATATTCTCTGGGCCAAATCTGTCAATGCTTTCATATTCAGCTTTTCCGACTTTCTGATGCCAGAGGATTCGGGGATAAACTCCAAAGCTCCCATACCTCGCTTACCTATAAACGACAGAATTTCAAGCGGAGTAATTTCCTGATTGCGAATACCATTCTGTATGCGCCAACACTCAAACACCTGGTTACCCCAAGCGTCAGGCAAAGAGTCTGCAAGAAAAGGAGGCAGTTTGCGGTAAAGCTTAGTTTCCCTGTCACCCATGATGGGACGTCGGCTGGCAGGTGACTTGACAGAAGCCACAAGTGGGAACGGATCAAGTCCTCCACCAAGGAAAGCTGGATTATACTCGAAAAACGAAATGCCTCTCCTTGCATCCCAGGACAAGCGACCGATTTCCTTGTCCCAAAGCATTATTTTCAAAGAACTTGCTATCATGACTTCTTATGTCTAATTCGTTGAACTTTCTTTTCTTCCTTCACAAGGTATGCAGATGGCGGTAAATCCGGCATCAGTTCGTCAAGTGCATCTATCTGACCGATTGCCTTCAGCAGCAAAAGGAAAGTGCCGAGTGACACATTGCCCGATGTACCATTCTCAAACTTATGAATGGTAGTGATTGTAATACCCGATTGTTCAGATACCTCTTTCTGCGTCATATTGCTACGCAGACGGTAATCCTTGAATCTTGCACCAAGAAGTTTTACCAATTCTGGTATAGAATACTCGTAATAATCAATCATAATTCGTTATTTTAATTTATACTACAATATAAGTTAGACAAACAATAAGGATATATATTATATTCTACTTATATTTATAAATACAAAAATACTCATTTCTTTTCAAAATCCATCAATTAGCTTAAAGAAAATCTGATTTTTGCTTTCTTTTTAACCTTTTTACAAGGAAAAAACTCAAAAGTAACAAAAAAGCGACCCGAAGGTCGCTCGTTATAAAGAAAAGGATTTACTTATCCTTCTTGGTCTTAGTTCTCTGAGATACTGGAGTTTCCTCCTTCTCTTCTGCTTCATAGAACTTGGTAGCCCATGTCGAACGTAACACAAGAGCCACCGGGAAGTTTGGCGCACAGTCCATTCAACAGACTTTGGTCACTTGTTGCCGCATCGGTTATGTTCATGAATGCCATGACATCTTCGTCTGCCATTATCACCGTATGAGCCTTGACACCACCCTTCTTCTGCCCATTTATGGCATTGCGTCCAGTTCCCCTAAATATCTGAGAGAAAATGGATATGGTGGTACTGTCCATGATTTTGTGATTTTTGAGTATGGTCGCTACAAAAATACAAAATCTTTGGGGAATAGCCAACAGGTTCTTCCCCTTTTTTGTGTTCATGAGCATGCACGTGCCGAGAAGGGCTGTCAGAGTTTTCTATTTTTATCGGACAGCAGTAATTCGAACTGTACGGTTGAAAATGCCCAATACGCAAGGGCAAAAGCATTGCAACACAATGAGTCAGTTACGCTTTTGCCCTTGCAGGGCGAGTGTATTCATGTCGTTATAACGCAGGGTGTTGCACAGGGCTAAGAGCATTTGGGCCTTCAGCCCGTTTCAACCGTACTGTTCGCAATAATTTTTATCGGACAGCAATAATAAAGAACAAAAGAATGCTTCAATACTCAAACGCTGGAATATGATTGGACTACCCGAAATTCAGACAGCATATTCCCTACAACGTCTTACCTGTCATCAACTTGAAATAGGCTTTGACAGTAACGTTGTGTTTTAACTCAGGATTTTCCTTAATGGCGCTATCCAACCTTTCCACCATGGACTGATAACTCTCAAGTGTCTGCTCGGAATAAAGAGAGATGCGTTCTTCATCATTGATACTGTCGGCTATGAGATAGTCTGTGAAGCTTTCATCATATTGTTTGTACTTGACCCTTGAAGCAACCTTCAAGCGTACCAACTTGGAAATGTTTTCTTCGAGGAAGATTAGTATCTCCTCATGATCAGGCGTAAAATGGTTATTCATTTACTTAATGCGATTATCATTGTTTTTTCCGGAAAGAATTTCATGTCTGAAGGCGGCTCAACAAGATGACTCAAACGAGAATAGGCGGTAAGCCTCTTTGTAATCAGAGATTTACCGCCTAAATCTATAGTTTTATTGAGATTTAAATTAGTTCTCCTCTACAGCAGCCTGCGCAGCTGCTAATGAAGGGTGAATATCAGGGATTTACGAGCTTTGTGTAAAATAAAGCACCTTCTTTTCAGACACATTCTGCATATTATTGCACGGCGGCTATATGTAACCGATGTGCTCTTGCAGATTTTTCTGTATCTTACTTCATATAATTTTCAGTTTTAAATTGAACATTGATTGCACCGATATGGCACATATTGAGTAATTGCTTTCTATTATGACATTCTACACATGGCCCTATTGGGATTTTGTAGAAATGAGCATTTCTTGTTTGCTTACCATGCACATTCTGCATGTTCTGTATGCAAAATTAACGAATTTTTCTGAGAAGACGCACGGCTTTCAAGTATTATTCTTCATTCAATAGCAAAAAAATATCGTATTAGATTTCTCAGTGTCCATACAAAACGTTTTCACCTCACAAAAGACATTTCAGTAAAAAGAAAAAAAGAGATGGGCTATTCATTGGTTTAGGTTTAAGTTTAATTTGTCTTATATATATATAAGGTAGTAAACTTGAACTGCTCCGAAACGAGTTTGATTTTATAGGATTAAAGAGGCATGTATATATACATGGGTAAACTAAACCTTAAACTTGGTTGTTTAGTTTACCCATGCTTCAGTTGTTCAACTTTTCTTTTTACTGAATGACAGTCTGTCCAAATCGAGTCGAATAAAGCTTTATCAGAGTATTAGTAAAGTGCACCATAATTGAGATATATAAAACAAGCAGTGACAAGTTATAATAATTCGGGTTGGCACTGCTTGTTTTTATTTTAATCTATGCACTTTGTTATTTCATATACTCGTAGATGAAAATAGGAAAAGAATTTAATACAGCAACACTTCTATTTGGTTTAACATGGAGCAAAAGTTGTCTTTCGAATATTGATAGTTGATTGATAACCGACTTCTCCTTTGGCATCGTATTTACTCCTGCTATAAGCAAGTTAGCTTTACTGACATTCATCTGCTTAAGATATTGCCAGTTGTCTTTTACCTTCATATACTTTTCCTTGGTCGGCGTTTCGCCATCCTTGAACAATATGTGGTCAAGACTATTATAAGCCGAAAAATCACGAGACAGACGTTTGAAGTCCTTGCACTCTTCTCTGCTTACTACATAGTTGGCATAATCGTTGTCGGGAAGTTCCTTGGTATAGCGGATGGACTCAATCATCGGGTAGTTGATGTAGAGCTTTCCGTTCTCGGTTTCGTCTGCAAACAATGCCAGCATCTCTTCTACTCTTTGATTGATTTCTTCAAGCGAAAGGTGAGAGTGTTGGAAGTCATAGTCAAAGAATAGGAATATTTCCGAAATGTCTGAACTTCTGATACCGTTCAAGATGGAGTCACCTCTTGCTGCCAAGCGTTCTCGCATGACAGAAACAATATCTCCACCGTCTTCATATTCCTTCAGCTCATTGTAAAGGTCATATATGTTATTCCCGAAAGAACAAATGATATTGTCATTTACCTTCGGGAAATAGAGTCTTTCCAATGTTCTATACAGGCGAGGCTCACGCTCGTCGCCTTCAAATACAAACAGAATCATAGGCCAAAAGTTCCGCCTCTATATAGTTTCTCCAAGTTATGGGCAAAACGAAGTTCCTTGTCCGTCAAGTCACAAATAGCCTTTATTTCGTTGTTCCTGAGGATAAAGAAACAATCAGGACGAAGCAAGTCATTGGAAAGAAGGAATGTGTCGTGGGTGGTTACGAACACCTGGTTGTTGCCTTCAAACAATCGCTTGCAAATCTTATATGATAGTTCGTGGTGGTAGAAAGCATCAAACTCGTCGATGAAGACGAACGAAGCGTTGTCCATCTCTTTCAGCCAATAATACTGCAACTCCAGATTCCTTGTGCCTGTGGATGCAACCCATAGGAACGGAATTCTCACACCGTTCATTATGCAGAAGAGAATGTTGTCGCCCTTCGTGTTAGGTGCAAACTCATACTCCTGACCACTTACTTCTTTCAAATAAGCTGCAAAGTCGTCAGCAAGGTTGTTCTTTATGATATACTCTTCCACGTTGCTGCCACCTTCCTTCAAGCCAATGAATTCACGGTAGTCGAGACTTCTGAAGAATAGCATATTCTCTACGAAATCGCGAAGTTGTAGCAGGGCATGGTCTTTGGGAAGTGGCACAGAACTCAATAGATAGTTTACTATAGAAATGTTGTTGGCACTATCTTTAAGATTCTGAATGGCAACGGCGGTCAAGCCAAATTCTTCGGAAATAGCAAGTTCTTCTTTGTCTTTAACAAGAACTTCTTTGTTGTCAATAGTCAGCTTTTCGCTAATAATATCGCCTTTAAGTTCCGAAGCTATTTTACTGTAACTGTATGCTACCACATGACCATCGAAAGCAAATGTGTAATCGAATTCGACAGGCTCGTTGTGGCATGATGCACAAGCATAGTTCAGATAGTAATCAGGTTTCTTCCACTTGTGAGAAAGATGGTTGGCGATGTCGAATATTGCCAATCCGAAGTTCGACTTACCAGCTCCATTCGGTCCGTAGATAATGCCGTTCTTTACGATACCATTATGTACTGCATCGTTATTGAACGTATAATTGCTCGGATGAGACAAATCCCATTCGATACGATTCTTAAATCCTCTATAGTTCTTAACTGCAAATTTCGTTAACATGACAATATTTATTAGTGAATATTTTGACTGCAAAGATAGTGCAAACCGAATGCAAAAAGCCAAGCTTGCTTGAGCATTTTGCTGAGGTGTAGCCTATCTTATGCAAAGGTACAAAAAAATAACGTATCCGTAAATAAATTACGGCATATATTGCCATATACTGCAATTATTTAGCAATTCACATCGGTTTACAACTGCTCAACGTCTAAAAAATACGCCAAAGTCAACTTTAAAGTTTTCGAAAAATACATCAATAAAAAGAGATAAAAAGCAGAAAGATTCTCTATTAGCATACTGATTGGGTACACACATGGCATTGTCTGTATTCACATTATAGTGTATTTCTCTAATCCTTCCAGTGTCTTTCAGACGAAGTAACTATCGCTCGGCAAAATTGTTGTAAACATCATTCTGCTCTCGTTTAACCGTTCCATTCTATTTCATTAATTAAACGTTCAACTTCGTCTTCCACTCGTGGGTCTTCGTCCTCACGTAGAGAAATGGCCAAAGATAATCTGTCAACCCATTCGGTTTGTGTACCAATAGCGGTGACAGGTGGGTATTTCCATGCTTCAATGATGATGTTGCCATCAAATTCGTTGGGGCGCACTA